>NZ_CANPWG010000020.1 GCF_947581915.1 Candidatus Palauibacter scopulicola | reverse complement strand
GCCGGGTCAGCGCCGCGTGATAGTGCCAGTTGAAGTGCGCTTCGCTGCGGCGGTTCATGATGGCTTCGAGATCGAAGCTCCTCGATAGCTCGCCCGATTCAAAGCGCGCCAGGATGGAAGGCACCGTAGCGTGGTTGTGGTTGCCGAACCCCACGATCCGGTCCACCACGCCGAGAATATCGGAGGCGGCACCGTATCGGTACGTGCCGAGGCTGAAGCGGAGCACCGGCACCGGGACGACGAGGGCGTCGCGCGAGACATCGCCGGGTACCGGTGTACCACGCTGAACGAGCACGTATCGGAACTCTTGTCCCATACCGTTCGTGACCACGCGCAATACCTTGTAATGGCCGTGGTAGCTGACGGAGATCTGTGTCGTGTGACGGAACTCGGCCTTCTCGGGGAAATAATCCACCGCCGGGTCGAATCGTGCGACTGCGGCGGCGCTCAGGTTCTTCTCCGGGACACCCTCGAACAAGGGGAGCCCGGCCGAGTCCGGACTCCCCTTGTCGAACGCGCACGCCGCGCAGCCGAGGGCGACCGCGGCGAGCGAGGCGAGGCGTACGCGCACTATTCGAGCACCGTCGTCAGGTACATCTGGAGGGATCGGGGCGTGCCCACCCAGGCGTCTATTCCGCTGCTGCCCGTGTAGTAGCGCGCGTCGGTGAGGTTCCTCAGGGCGACCCGGACCTGGAGCGAAGGTGTGACATCGAACGCGGCGGACGCATCCAGCAAGGTATACGCCGGCATGAAAAGCCGAGAGCTCAGCCAGCTCTTCATCTCGGAACGGTGGTTGATCCCGCCTCCCAACTCCAGGCGTTCGGTCGCGCGCACCTGCACCCAGAGATTTGCGGAGTGCTTCGGGGCACCTCCCAGAGGCGTACCGGCCGCGTAGGCGGGATCGTCACGGACCTCGCCGTTTAGGTACGCGTATGCCGCCGTGACGAAGACGGTGGCGTGGGGCTGACCAGAAAGCTCGAGCTCAAGGCCGCGGCTTCCGTGGAGGCCGCCCTGTTCCACGAGCCAGTTTCCCTCGGAGTCCTGAATGAACGAGAGAACGCCCGTGTTCTCGAGGTCGAACACGGACGCCGTGGCGAGAAGTCGACCACCGGCCAGCCCCAGCTTGACGCCCGCCTCCCACTGCTCACCGTACGACGGATCGAAGAACTGCCCGTTGCGCGTGAAGAGCGTGGGGGCGAAGGACTGAGAGTAGCTGGCGTAGATCGACCCTTCCTCAGTCAGGGAGAAGAGCGCCCCGGCGTTTCCCGACCAGTCCTCGGCCGAGATCTCCTGGACATCGGACTCCTGCCTGAACGATGTGTAGCGGATGCCACCGCTCAGGTGGAGCCGCCCGATCCTGATTCTGTCGTTGAAGTACACGCCCGACACGGTGTTGTCGGACGATCCGCCGGAGGTTGCGGGAAGCGTCGGAATCCCCGACTCGGTTGGTTGGGTCACGTCAACGGGCGCGATCGCCGAGCCGAAGTTGTCGGTCGCGAGCGAGGACGCCTGGAGGTCGCCACCGAGCGTCCATTGATGCGACGTGGGGCCGAGATTCGTCCGGCCCAGAAGGTAGACATCGGCGTGCGCGTCGGTCTGTTCGATCTCGCGACGAGAAGCACTCCGCGAGAGCGTGCGATCGTCGTCGTCGAAGCTTCCGAGCGACACGCTGGTCGACGCCCAGTCATAATTCGACCAAGCCAGGTTCGCGCCGACGCGGGTCGCGCCGCCAATCGTAAACTCGGAGTTCACGGTCCCACTGAGCTGGTCGCGCTCGTAGGCTGCGTCGCTCTCGCCCAGGAAGAGGTCGGATGGCAGTCGGTCCAGGCCGGCGCTTGTTCCATCGGGAGAGCTTAGGCCCGGATAGTCTGTGCCCGTGCCGCGCGAAGCCTCCACCTCGACATCGATCCGCGCCCGCCCACCCGGCGTCCAGCGCAACGCGGGGGCGGCGAAGAGTTTATCGTAGCCGACGGCACTCGGGAACTGGCCGCCTCGCTCACCGGCGGCGTTGAGCCGGTAGGCGAGCGTGCCCGTCTGTCCGATCGGCCCGGTGACGTCCAGGTGACCCTCGGCGTGCCCGAACGAGCCTCCGCGCAGCGTGAGCGTGCTCCGCTGGACGTGCTCGGGCTTCTTGGTCACCACATTGATCACTCCGCCGGGATCCAGGTGCCCGAAGAGCACGGAGACGGGTCCCTTCAGAACTTCGACGCGCTCGACGTTCGGCTGCACAAGCTCCGCCGACTTGAGGATCTGCGCGCCGTTCTTCCGGAAGTTCCCGTTCGCGTCCGAGTAGAAGCCCCGGAGCGCGAAGTACTGCGAGGGACTCGATCCGCCGGATGACTGGACGACTCCCGCTACGTTGCGCATGTAGTCCCGCATGGTGCGGCCGCCTTGCGCCTTCACCAGCTCGGCGTCCACGATCGTGATCGGCTGGGGTACATCGAGCAGCACGTCCCCGGTCTTTCCCGACACCTGTGCGCGCAGCGCGTTCACTGTGACGTCCGGCAGCGGGATGGCGCGCGCAGCCATCGCAAGGTCCAGGCGCGCCGCGCCACTGGTGGGCACCTCGACCTCGGACCGCGCGTCCTCGTAGCCGATGCGCGTCGCGATCAGCACGTAACGACCGGGCGTCATTCCCACGAGGGTGAATCGGCCCTGTTCATCCGTGACGGCGCGCGCCGCGTGATCGACCACCGCGAACTCCACACCCACCACCGGCGCGCCGCTCTGATCGTCGGTGACGGTGCCCTCGACCTGCGGCGTCTGCTGCGCGGCGGCCTGGAGCGGCTGTATCGCGAGCAACGTTGCCAGGACCGGCATCCAGTGCTTGAGCTTCATAAACTTCTCCCCTTCTCGTGTGGTGAGTTTCTCGGACGATGCTACTTCTACTGCAACCCTCAACGACGGTCGTCGGAGGCGTGGATCGTTCCGTTTGGTCTCTCGACGGGCTCGGGATGCGGTTGGCCATCGATCGCGTCGGCGAGCGTGCGCCAAGCCTGGGGGAGCTCCTGCGGCGGCAGTCGCTCGGAGGGCCCTTTCCATTGGCGCAGGACGGCGCGACGATACTCGAGACCGCAGCGCGCGAGCGCCCACTCCTCGTAGTCCGCGACCCGCCGAATGGCGGCGACGGTCAGGTCAAGCGGTACGCGGAGCGATGGCGGCGCCGATCCAGCCGGGATCATGTCGGGCTTCCAGATCTGCCCCGGGATCGTCTTCGACGGTAGCCAAGCGGGTCGAAACTGGTAGCGGTTGAGGTAGACTCCACCCCGTTGCGGTGTTCCGTACAGGAGCCCGAACCCCCACAACACAAGGCTGTCGCCGCCGGGTAGCGCGAGCGTGTAGCAGCTCGATCCCGCTTCTCCCTCGGGCGGCCTTCTCTTGAGGAAGCCCGCTTCGAGCAGGAGGTTGCCTTCCCGACGCACGATGTCCCGGCCCCAGTTCCAGCACTGCCGGTGTAGCAGTCGTTGCCCCTTGCTTCGGAGGGAGGCGGAAATCGGGTTCACCGCCGTGCTCCGTTCGTCATCGGCCCACCCGCGATTCGGACGTGTCTGCGCTCCATGTCTTCTTCTGTGGTTCCAAGAGGGTCTGTCACGAAGTCCGCGTGGCCCGACCTGACCGACTCCGGTCGAGCTTAATGATATCAGATTATCAATAAGGAGCAAAGGGGTTGGATGCCGCGGTAGGGGAGTCGCCGGATCAGGTGATCTGAATCCGGCCGGGCGGGGCGGGCGCTCTCAGTCCAGGGTGAGGGCGACGCGGAAGCCGGTGCCGCCGCCGACCTGGGGGTGGGCGTGGCGCTCTTCGGCGGTGGCGAGGATGCTGCCGCCGCTGCGCCACGCCGCGCGCACGGTCCAGCGGAAGTAGCTGAAGGCGCCGCCCCGCCAGGTGGGGCGCAGGCAGCGGCCTTCGCTCCAGTGATGGGACGCTTCGCGGACGGGTGAGCCGTCGGTGGGCACCTCGTCGTAGGTGGCCGTCCAGCAGTCGGCGGCGAGTTCGGACACGTTGCCGAGCATGTCGTGGAGTCCCCACGGGTTTGGCGGCAGCGATCCCGTGGGGGCGGTGGATCCCACCTCCCACTCGAGTCCGCACTCCTCGCACACCGCGTGTCCGCTCCCCACCTCCTCTCCCCACCAGCGGGCGGTCGTCGTCCCGGCGCGGGCGGCGTATTCCCACTCGGCGCTGCTCGGCAGCCGATACGGGCGGCCGGTCTCCTCCGCCAGCCAGGCGAGGTACATCTCGGCGTCGAGCCAGGAGACGTGGATCACGGGACGGTCGCCCCGCCCCCATCCTCTGTCCTCGGGCCGGTAGTCGCATCCTCCCGCCGCGACGCAGCGGTCCCATTCGTCGAACGTCACCTCGTACTTGCCGATGGCGAACCGGTGTCCGAACTCGATCTGCACGCGGGGACGCTCCCGCTCCCGGCTGAACTCCGGCCGCCTCGGCTCCCGGTCGAGGCCCAGGCGCCGGTCCTCGCCCTCGGCGCGCCCCATCACGAACCCTCCCGGCGGCATTTCCACCATGACCGGACAGAGGTCGCAGTCCCTGAACTCGTGCAACCCCGCCGGGTTGGGCTCCGGGGGGCGCCGGGGGGGAGCCTCCGCCGCGGCGGAGGACGATTGTGTGGACCCGCCGCGCAGTACCGACCCGATCCGAGAGGGCGGGCTTTCCCCGGCGAGCGTGCCGCCATCGCGGGCGCCCGATCCGCCCACCGCCGCCGCGTCCGTCCCGACTTCATACAGCGACACCCGGATCTCCCCCGTCTCCAGCACCGGCCGCACCGCGACCAGCCGCGACGGCGACGCGAACCCGACGGGAATCGCCGGGATGTCGAGCGTCCCCAGGTATCCGCCCTCAGCCCCGAATACGTCGATGACCTCGGGGATGAGACCGCGCGTGCGCCGCGACACCCACAGCCCTCCCGACGGGTCGGGCGTGAAGCCGACGATGGGCGACAGCACCTCCTCGTATCCGGTGGCGTCGACCACTTCCCCGGCCGTCACGCCGCACTGCCGCATGAGGCTCCCGTACGGGCCCGGGCCGAACGAGAGCGATGCCATCGCCATCGCCCGCGTGACCGGGATCGCGGGGGCCGCCGACCGCCGCACGCTGGCGAAGACCTCTCCCCCCGCGTAGCCGTCGATCCGGAACCCCTCCCCGTTCGCGAACCAGAGCGTGTCGCCGCGGCTCGCCCACACCGCGTCCGGCGCGAACACCTTCGGGGCGGGCATGGACGCGCACGGCAGTTCCATGAGCGACAGTTCCCTCCGCACGACGTGGACGGGTTCCGCGCCGCGCGGGGTGTGAACCGCCAGCGTCTGGTCCATCGACATGTCCGCCGTCGTCGAACCCACGGTCGCGAACCAGTCCGCCACCGCGCCCTCGCCGACCGCGAACCCGGGTCCCCAATAGTTCGCGGGGAGCCGTTCCTCGCCCGCGAACTCTCCTTCCCGCGACCAGCGGCTGAGCACGCCCCGCCGCGCATCGAGCGCCACGAGCGTCCCGCCCGGCGCCAGCGTCAGCGCGGACACGCCCCGGAACTCGCCCGGACCCTCTCCCGGCCGTCCCAACGCCTCCACGAACGCCCCCGCGCCGTCGAACACGGCGACCCGGGCGCCCGTCATGTCCGCCACGTAGACCCGCTCGGCCGTCGGATCCGCGACCACCCCCCAGGGGAGCGCCGTGAGCGCGCTGTCGGGCGTCATGAGGTCCGCGATGTGCACCGCCCCGCCCGCGAACGGCGCGTCGGCGGACTCGTTGTCGGAGATCGCCACCCCCGCCGAGTCGCGCCGCGACAGGCCCCCGATACCGTCCTCCGGCCCCGGGGCGCAGGCACCGCCCGCGAGGACGAAACCGGCTGCGACGAGCGTCGGGACCCGCATCGGCGCGTTACGCCGCATCCCGCCGGCCGTTCGCGTACTGCAGGGCGAGCCAGGCGATCGACGCCACGCCGAGGATCAGGAAACCGACGATGGACGAGCCCAGCGCGACCTGGATCCCGCCCCAGGCCAACCCTGCGTTTACCTCCCCCGCCCGCGAGATGGCTTCCGCCGCCAGCCAGACGCCGACCAGCGATCCGAGCACCCCGAGGCATGCGGCGAGCGCGCCGAGAACCAGGACGGAGTGGATGCGCAGACCCGCCGGCGGGGCTCCCGACGACCGGAACTGGTCGGCCGTCGCGCGTCCGATCTGTACCAGCATCAGGATCAGCACGATCCAGATCGGATACTGGATGAATCCGAGTGATTCGATGAAGGACATCGCTACCTCCGCCTTGATGGGGTGGGTGGGAGCCGCGAGGCGAAGAACGCCGATATGCGGTGCTCCATGGTTTCGTCGTCGATCAGGCGCGGGGTGATCGCGAGCCAGCCGAAGAGTCCGAAGATCGCCGCGCTCAACCCGAGCGCGGCGAAGGAGACGACGCGGCCGACGGCGTCCCACATGGCCGGCGGCGCAAAGCCTTCGGCTTCAAGCGCTCCGAAGGCGCCCCAGACCTCCCGGGCGGCGCCCAGCGCCCCGAGGGCGACCGCGAGGACGATGAGCCCGATCTGCCGCTCCCAAAGCCGGCGCCGCAGCTCGCGCCGCAGGTCGCCGTCGATCCAGAGACGCTTGGCGGCGCGGGTCCAGTTCGCGGCGAGCAGGGCGACGACGATGACTTGGGGCCAGGCCAGCACGGCCGCGGAGCCGAGGGCGCCCGTCCCGAGGATGGTGATGCACGCCACCGCCCCGGCCAGGCCCGTGGCCACGACGATCCCGAGGCGTTCCACCCGATCGATCCATCCGGTGCCCCGCGCCCAGCGGCCCAGAGGCGGCGCGTGCTGTGCCTCGAGTTGCGCGAGCGTCTCCGTGCCCGGCACGACCCGGCGGAGGGCGGCGCGGCGTGCCTGCGCCGGCCCGTATCCGCGACGTTCCAGTTCCGCCTGCAGCGCCTCCGCGTCGGCGTCGACTTCCTCCAGCACGTCGAGGCGGCGTCGCGGCGGCACCGCGAGACTCCGTTCGACGTCGGCCAGGGGGTGTTCAGGCCGCATGCGTCCCCCCGAAGAGTTCCAGCAGCACCCGAAACTGCCGTTCCAGTTGCGCCGCCCCCGCAGCGAGTTCGGCCCGGCCGTCGTCGGTGAGTTCGTAGGTCTTCCGCCGCCGGCCCTCTCCGCCCCACGTGCCACGCACATGCCCGTTCGTCTCCAGCCGGTGCAGGATCGGGTAGAGCGTCCCGTGCTGAAACGAAAAGGCGCCCCCCGTCCGTTCCTCCACGGAGAGCGCGATCTGGTAGCCGTGCGCGGGTCCCCGCTCCAGGACCGCGAGCACGAGCAGTTCGTTGATTCGCTTCGAGAGCGTGGCCTGCAAGCGGCACCTCGTTTCGACCGTCCACGTCCACCGCGGCGCCCGGCACGCCCGGGAGCCTCTGAAGCATGATATAAAGATCATCTTTATATCGCAAGTCTGCATACGAAGAAGTGGCGGCGGTCGCGGGTATCCCCGACCGAGCCAGTCCACGACATTGGAGGCGCATGTATACGACCTGCATCTTCTGCCACGCCGACCTCAAGCGGAACGAGGCCATCGAGGAGTTCCCCGTCGGGCGCCGTCTGGCCTTCGATGGCGCCCGGGGACGGCTGTGGGTCGTGTGCCGGCGCTGCGAGCGCTGGAACCTCTCGCCGCTGGAGACGCGCTGGGAGGCGATCGAAGCTTGCGAACGCGCCTTCGAGACCACGCGCATGCGGGTCGCCTCCGACAACATCGGCCTCGCGAAGCTCAAGGAGGGTCTCGAACTCGTCCGCGTCGGAGATCCTCTGCGCCAGGAGTTCGCCGCCTGGCGCTACGGCGACCAGTTCGGCCGGCGCCGCAAGCGGGCCATGCTCATCACCGGGGCCGGGGCAGCCGCCGTCGGGGCGCTCTGGGCCGGAGGGTTCGTCTCGTTGGGCGGACTGTGGATCGGGACCAGGATGTCACAGAGGTGGTACCGCAATCGCATCATCCTTCGCACCCGGGACCCGCGAGGCACGCCGGTTCGGATCCAGCGAAAACACCTCTATACATCCTGCCTCGTGCCGGATGACGAGGGGCGCGGCTGGGGCTTGCGCGTCGATCACCTTCCCGGCCGGGAGGGAGGGAGTAGGCGGAAGACGATGATCGTGCACGGCCGCGAGGCGCTCGGGCTGGCCGGACAGCTGATGGCGCAGGCCAACCGCCGCGGGGGCAAGAAGGACGAGATCCGCGGGGCCGTGCGCCGCATCGAGCGCGCCGGCCATCCGGAGGCATTCCTCCCGGAAGCCGCGGAACTCGCGCAGCGCGCCATCCGCCGTTCCGGCTTGGCTACGCGCAGCTCGCCTTCCCTCGGAGACCGCCGCCGGGAGGAAATTGCCGCCAGAGAACTGGAAAAGCTCCGGAAGCCCCTGCCGGGTTCCCTCGCCGGCCTGGCCCCCGGTCTGCGGCTGGCGATCGAGATGGCGACGCACGAGGAGGCCGAGCGGCAGGCGCTCGAAGGGGAACTGAAAGAACTCGAGGCACGGTGGCGGGAGGCGGAGGAGATCGCCCGCATCGCCGACAACCTCTTCGTGCCGGATAGTGTCGACGACTTCATCGACGAAGAGCGCGCGCGTCCCGGCGGCGACCCCGCGCCTCGCGACGTGGAACCCGCGAACGCGATGAAGAACGCCTGAATGTATTCGACGTGCATCTTCTGCCACGGCGACCTCGGCCGGAACGAGGCCATCGAGGAGTTCCCGGTCGGCCGGCGCCTGGCGTTCGACGGGGCGAAGGGACGGCTCTGGGTCGTGTGCCGGCGCTGCGAGCGCTGGAACCTGTCGCCGCTGGAGACGCGCTGGGAGGCGATCGAAGCCTGCGAGCGCGCCTTCGAGAGCACCCGCATGCGGGTCGCCTCCGACAACATCGGCCTCGCGAAGCTCAAGGAGGGCCTCGAACTCGTCCGCGTCGGCGACCCCGTCCGCCAGGAGTTCGCCGCCTGGCGCTACGGCGACCAGTTCGGCCGGCGCCGCCGCCGCGCCGCGCTCGTCACCGGGGCCGTCGGGGCGGTGGCGGGTGGGGTCGTCGTCGGCGGCACGATCGCCGGGTTCGCGATGGGCGGCATCTTCCCGGGGCTCTTCCAGGGGGCTCAAGCCTGGTATCGCGATCGCGTCCTTCTCCGTCTCAGGGACGAGCACGGCGATCCCATCCGAATACAGCGGAAACACCTCTACACGTCGCGCCTGGTACCCGGCCCTGATGCATCGGGATGGGACCTCCGCGTCGATCACATCCCGGGCTGGGACAAGTGGGGGAAGACCCGCAAGCGCAAGAACCGCCGACATACGATGATCGTGCACGGGAGCGAAGCGATCGGCCTCGCGGGCCAGCTCATGGCCCACGCCAACCGGAGTGGCGGGGCCCGGAAGGCGATCCGCGCCGCCGTCGAGCGGATCGAAGAGGCCGGACATCCGGAGGCTTTCCTGCCGCGGGCGGCTCGCCGCGCCATCAGCGACTTCTCCGGTTCGGGAAAGGCGGATCTCCCCCCGAAGAAGGTCGAGAATCTTATGAAGCCGCTTCCCGGAACCTTGGCGGGTCTCAAGGTGGACATGCGGCTGGCCATCGAGATGGCGACGCACGAGCAGGCCGAGCGCGAAGCCCTGGAGGGCGAACTGAAGGAACTGGAGGCGCGGTGGCGCGAGGCGGAGGAGATCGCCCGCATCGCCGACAACCTCCTTCTCCCCGAGAGCGTCGACAGCTTCATCGCCGACGAGCGTTCGAGGACCGACTGATCAGCCTGTCCGGGGTCGTCGCGGTTCCCTATCGTGCCGCATGAGCGAGAAGAAACTCATCGTCGTCGGCGACCGCGTGCTCATTGAGCCGCTGGAGGGCGAGGACCGCACGAACGTCGGCCTCTACCTGCCTCCCACGGCGATCGACAAGCAGGCCGTGCAGGCGGGGACGGTGGTGGCCGTCGGCCCCGGAACGCCGGTCGGTCCGCCCGCCGAACTCGGGGACGAGCCCTGGAAGATCGGCGCCACCGAAGCCCGCTATCTCCCGATGCAGGCGCGGCCGGGCGACTACGCCCTCTTCTTCCGGAAGGCCGCGGTGGAGATCACCTTCGAGGGCACCCAATACCTCGTCGCACCGCAGGGCGCGATCCTCACCCTGGTCCGCGAGGAGGACGAAGAAGCCTCCGACAGCTTCGATCCCTCGTTCCTCTAAAGCCGCTGGCCAGGACCCGGCCCCACGGCGGGCCGGCGTTACGGCGGGCGGGCGTTCGGTGGACTAGCGGTCGACGGGGCCGATCCGGTTGGGACGCAGGGAGTGGCAGTTCACCTCCCAGGACGTCGCCCGGGCCTGAATCGCAGCGTCACCCGCCGGGGATGCGGCCGCCGCCTGTCCACGTAGCCGCGCCACCGCCCGTCCGACCATCTCCCCGCGACTGCGGCGCAGCGCCACCGCGCCCCGCACCTCGGGACTCGACCACACGACCCAGAGGGTGTCCGCCCGCGTGAACCAGCGCGTCTCCAGGCCGGAGAGATCTCCGTCGCCCGCGAGAGGGACGGCCCTGTAGGCGGTCATGGCCCGCCCGTACGCGTCGACGGAGTCGGCGAACAGCATGAGCGACCGCACGACGGGCGGGTCGGCTTCGGGAGACTCCCCGCCCTCATCCGCGAGCCAGGTGTCGAACTGGAGGTGCCGGCAGCCGAGGAAATCCCACAGGCGGAGATCGGGAGGTTCGGGGGGCGGCGGCGGAGGCCCGGACTCCCGGAAGCGGAACCAGATCGAGACCCAGACGAAGACGACCGACAATCCGGCCACCGCCATCCATCGTTTTGTTCTCAGCTCGCACCTCCGGCCGCGCCAGAATCGCCGCGGCAACCTAGTGTCGCCCTCGCCGCCGTGCACACGCCCTCGCAGCCCGCGCAGCTTTGTCGTTCGGCGCCGGCGACGGTAGAATATCCCCGCGATTCCCCGCCGTTTCCCCCCAACCGCGAGTACGCGGAAGTCGAGGCCTGCGTGGCGCCCCCGCCCGGGAAGATCAGGAACATTGCGATCATCGCCCACGTCGATCACGGGAAGACGACGCTCGTCGACCACATGCTGCGGCAGGCGGGCGCATTCCAGTCGCACGAGCGGGTCGAGGAACGCGTCATGGACTCCAACCCGCTGGAGCGCGAACGCGGCATCACGATCCTGTCGAAGAACACGGCCGTGCGCTGGGGCGAGACGAGGATCAACATCGTCGACACGCCCGGCCACGCGGACTTCGGCGGCGAGGTCGAGCGCATCCTCCGCATGGTGGACGGCGTACTCCTCCTCGTGGACGCGGCCGAAGGGCCCATGCCGCAGACGCGCTTCGTCACGCGGAAGGCCCTCGCCCTGGGGCTCGCGCCCGTGGTCGTGATCAACAAGGTGGACCGCCCCGACCAGCGCGCCACCGAAGTACACGACGATGTGCTGGAACTGTTCCTGGAGCTGGACGCCACCGAGGCCCAGCTCGACGCCCCGTTCCTCTACGCGAGTGCGCGGGACGGCTGGGCATCGCCCGACAGCGAGGCGCGCGGCGGAGACCTGGAGCCGTTGTTCGAGACGATCGTGGCGGCGGTCCCCTCCCCCGCCGGCGACCCCGAAGGGCCGTTCCAGATGCTGGCCTCGACGCTGGACCACTCCAGTTACGTGGGGCGCATCGCGATCGGCCGCATCGAGCGGGGCGCGGTGGCGGAGGGGGACGGGGTCGTGCTGCTTCCGCTCGGAGAGCCCGGCACCGTGCCCGCAGACGAGGCGCTCCCGGCCCGGGTGCTCAAGATCTACGGCTTCGACGGGCTGAAGCGGGTCGAAACGCCGCGCGCGAGCGCCGGCGACATCGTGGCGCTGGCGGGACTCGAAGGCGTGGAGATCGGCCAGACGATCACGGACCCCGGCCACAGGGAGCGTCTCCGGGGGATCGCCGTGGAGCGGCCCACGCTCGCGGTGGATTTCCGGGTCAACGACGCCCCCTTCGCCGGGCGAACGGGCAAGTACGTCACGACCCGGCAACTGCGCCAGCGCCTCTTCCGGGAACTGGAGCGGAACGTGGCTCTCCGCGTCGAGCCCACCGACGCCCCCGACACCTTCTCCGTCTCGGGCCGCGGGGAACTCCACCTCACCATCCTCATGGAAACGATGCGGCGGGAGGGGTACGAGTTCTCCGTCTCGCGCCCCCGCGTCATCCTGCGCGAGGGACCCGACGGGGAGGTCCTCGAGCCGTACGAGGAGGCCGTGATCGAGGTCCCGTCCGGGATGGTCGGCGTGGTGATGGAGAAGATGGGAAGCCGGCGGGCCGAACTCATCTCGATGCGGCCGACGGACCAGGGCCCGGTGCGCCTGGATTTCAAGCTCCCGTCCCGCGGCCTGTTCGGATACCGCTCCGAGTTCCTCACCGACACGCGCGGCGAGGGCCAGTTGCACCACCGCTTCCTCGAATACGGCCCCCGCGCCGGACACCTCGAACACCGGCGCCGGGGCGTGCTCGTCGCGGACCGCCCCGGGACCTCGGTGTCTTTCGCCCTCTTCAACCTGCAGGAGCGGGCCGAAATGCTGATCGGCCCCGGCGTCGAGGTCTACAGCGGGATGATCGTGGGCGAGCACGTCCGCGCCGGCGACCTGGAAGTGAACGTGTCGAAGGGCAAGAAGCTCACGAACATGCGCGCCGCCGCCGCGGACGAGAACGTGCGCCTGGAGTCGCCGCGCGAACTGACGCTCGAACTCGCCCTCGAGTTCATCAACGACGACGAATTGATCGAGGTCACGCCCGACGCGATCCGCCTCCGCAAGCGCAAGCTCGACCCGATCGAGCGCAAGAAGGCGATGCGCCGCGCCGCCGCCGAGGCGCGAGGAGACTGACGCGGCGGAGAGAGGGGAGAAGCGTAGTCGTTTTGACCGGCAACGGGCGATTACTAAGCGTTTTTTCAGGCAACAGGCGATTTCTAAACGGTCTTTTGGCCATGTAAGCGATTCTCTTGGGATCCCGTCCGGGCGTGGAAGGCGAACACGGCGGCGCCCAGCAGGACGCCGGCGATCCGGGCCGCGGCGTTCGGGACGAGGATGAGGGCGCCCGCGAGCCCGAACAGGGCGCGTTCTGCGGCGCCGCACGCGGCCAGCGCGAACCCTTCGATCGCGTACGCCGCGACCGAGATGAGCGCCACGGTGCAGACGATGGCGAAGACGAAGTCCGTCACGGCGGTGCCGTCCACGAGGATCAGCGCCGAGTAGGCCATCATCGCGGGCACGATGAAGAAGCCGAGCGAGAGCTTCACGGCTTGGGTCGCCGTCCGCATGGGCGCGGAACCCGCTACCCCCGCCCCCGCGAAGGCGGCGAGCGCGATGGGCGGCGTCACGTTCGACGTCTGCGAGAGCCAGAAGATGATCATGTGCGCGACGAGGAGGGAGAGGCCGAGTCCCTCGAGCGCGGGCGCCGCCATGACCGAGATCACGATGTAGGCCGCGGTCACGGGCAGTCCCATCCCGAGGACAAGCGCCGCGATCGCGATGAAGATGAGCGCGAGCCAGAGCAGCCCGCCCGCCGCCTGGACGACGGACTCCGTGAACTGGAGGCCGATCCCGGTCTGGCCGATCACGCCCACGACGATCCCGGCCGTGGCGCACGCCAGCGAGATCGGCAGCGCCAGGACGGCCCCGGTCCGCAGCCCCTCCAGGATCGTGCGCCAGCCGACCCGCGTCCGCTTCCGCGCCATCCCCGTGACGACGACCGCGAGGCACCCCACGGCCCCGACGAGCGGCGGTGAATAGTTGAGGAGGAGGAGCGCCACCACGAGCCCGAGCGGAAGCAGGAAGTGGACGCCCTCGCGCAGCGTGCGCCGCACCGGCGGCGGGTTCTTCATCCCCCGAAGTCCCAGTTTCAGGGCCATGAGGTGGACGAAGAGGAGCGTGCACCCGAAGTAGAGGATCGCGGGCGCGATGGAGAGCGCCACGATCTCCCGGTACGGCGTGTTCGTGAAGTCCGCCATGATGAACGCGCCGGCGCCCATGATCGGCGGCATGATCTGGCCTCCGGTGGACGCGGCCGCCTCGATCCCGCCCGCCTGTTCCGGACGGTAGCCGAGCTTCTTCATCATCGGGATCGTGAGCGCGCCCGTCGTCACCGTGTTCGCGATCGCCGAGCCCGAGATCGACCCCATGGCCGCGGAGGCGATGACGCTCGCCTTGGCCGGCCCGCCCCGGAACCGGCCCGCGGCGGCGAAGGCTAGGTCGATGAAGAAGCGCCCCGCCCCCGTCACCTCGAGGAAGGCGCCGAAGAGCACGAAGATGAACACGGTCCCCGCCGCGATCCCCAGCGGCGTCCCGAACAGGCCCGACCCCGTGAAGATCTGGAAGCGGAGGATGCGCTCCAGCGTGAAGCCGCGATTCGCGATCACGTCCGGCAGCAGATCCCCGAACCCCGCGTAGAGTAGGAAGACGAGGCCCACGGCGACCATCACCCAGCCCACGGCGCGGCGCGTCGCCTCGAAGAGGAGGATGACGAACACGAGGCCCGCGATCAGGTCGTGCGTCGTGAGCCCGTACAGGATGTGGTCGACCCCGCGGTAGTCGAAGCCCACGATGACCCACCCGCAGTAGAGGGCGACCAGCGCCAGGGCCGCATCGAGCCACAGGCACCAGCGGGGCGCGGGGCCCTCCCCCGTCCACGAGGGCTTGGCGAGAAAGGTGAGGACGACGACCCAGGCGAGGTGGATCGGCCGGCCGAGCGTGGCCGAGAGCGTGCCGGTCGTGCTCTGCCAGAGCTGGAAGAGGGAGAGCCCCACCGCGAGGGCGAAGAGGATGCGCCGCCACGGCGGCCGGGCCGTCAACGCGCCAGAATCTCGTCGAAGTAGCGCAGGGCGCCGGGGTGGAGCGGGAAGTCGCCCACGTCACGCGCCGAGGGCGGCGTGATGAAGCTCGCCACGCCGGAGATGTTCTCGAGATCCTCGCGGCGTTCCAGCATCGTCCGCGTGAGGTCGTAGGCGAGCCCGTCCTCCATCGCGCGGTGGACGACGACCAGGTTCCAGAGCGTCGGCGTGAGCACCGGCTCGTCGACGCCGCGGTAGACGCCGGGTGGCACACGGAAGCCGCTGTAGGCGGGCTCCGACCGGACGATCGTCGCGATCTCATCCTCCGAGAAGGGAACGAGGACCATGTCCCGCGAGACGCCGATCTCGACCACGGCGGGCATCCCGAGGCCGCCCGCGATGAATCCGGCATCCAGCGTCCCGTCCTTGAGCCCGTTCGACATCTGCGCGTAGTTGAGCTGCCGCACGGTGAAGTCGGACTCCCCGATCCCCATCGCCTCGAGCACGTTCCAGGCGGTGACCGCGTTCCCCGACCCCGGCGGGCCGACGGACACGCGGCGCCCGCGGAGATCGTGTACCGATTCGATCCCCGTGTTCCGGGTCGTCACGAGGTGAACGACGTTGGGATAGAGCTTCCCCAGGGAGGCGAGCGGCATGGGCTCCGGGAAGCGCCCGCTGCCGGCCAGCGCCGCGGCGAGCGCGTCGGCCTGGGTGAAGCCGACCTCGCTCTCCCCCTTGGCGACCTGGATGAGGTTCGTCACGGAGCCGGCCGTCGTCTCGGCCTTCATGTTCACGCCGTCCACGTGCCGCGACCAGATGGAGGCGAGCCCGCCCCCGAGCGGGTAGTAGAGCCCGTTCGTATTCCCGGTCGCGATCGAGAGCGTCCGCTGCCCCCCGCCCCCGCAGTCCGCCGCGGCGATGGCCCCCAGGGCGCCCAGGCCCCCGACGACGCCGATCACGAGGCGGCGCAGCGCGATCCCGCGTCGCATCAACTGCTCCGCCCAGCCACTGGCCTTCGCATTCGGCCGCTCCCCTCAGCGTTGCCCCTCGATCACACGGTGCTGCTATGCTCTCCCCGTCCCACCTTCCGAGGCAAGCGCCACCCCGCCCGGCCCCCGTCGTTCCGTGTCCGGGCGAAGCCTCGCGCGATCATCGAACCTTGTAAATTCGGTATTGCATTCCTAAAATCCAAGCATGAACAGTGCGATGATCCCCCGGTTGCTGGGGCCGCAGGTGGAAGAGCACCTCTCGCTCTTTCCGGCGGTCGGACTCCTCGGTCCGCGCCAGGTCGGGAAGACGACGTTGGCGCGAGCTATCGCGGATTCCCGGGAGGAGGGCGCCCACGGGGAGCCCGGCCGGGTGGCCGGCGGTCTGTACCTGGATCTGGAGAATCCCGCGGATCTCGCACGGCTGGCCGAGGGATCGGGTTATCTCAAGGGAGTGAAGGACCGACTCGTCGTACTGGACGAGATTCAGCGAGCGCCCGAGTTGTTCCGTGAACTGCGCGGGATCATCGACCGGAGGATCTGGGGGGGTGAGCAGGCCGGACAATTCCTCATCCTCGGATCCGCCTCGCTCGAACTGCTACGCCAGTCTGGAGAGAGCCTCGCGGGCCGTATCGGGTACCTGGAACTCGGTCCCCTGGATGTTCGCGAGGTCGAGGCGGACCGACTTCTGCGCTTGTGGAACCGAGGCGGCTTCCCGCCGAGTTTTCTCGCACCGTCGGACGAGGCGAGCGCGCTGTGGCGGGAGAACTTCATTCGGACCTATCTCGAGCGCGACATCCCTCAACTGGGACCGCGCATCCCGGCCGAAACGCTGCGCCGCTTCTGGACCATGCTCGCGCACTCCCAGGGCGGACTGTGGAACGCGTCCACCTTCGCCCGGAGTCTGGGCGTGGACGGGAAGACGGTCGCGCGCTACGCGGATCTGCTGGTCGATCTCCTCCTGGTACGCCGACTGCAGCCGATCCACGTGAACGTCCGCAAGCGGCTCGCCAAATCACCGCGCCTCTACCTGCGGGACAGCGGGGTCCTGCACGCGCTACTCGGAATCCCGGACCTGGACTACCTGCTCGGCCACCCCGTCGCGGGCCCCAGTTGGGAGGGCTTCGCGATCGAGACCCTGATCCGGGCAGCGCCGGACCGGCTTACTCCACCGGGCTTCTACCGAACGGCCACCGGCGTGGAGATCGACCTGATCCTGGAAGTGCCGGGCCCCCGAAGGTGGGCCATCGAGATCAAGCGCGGACTCGCGCCACGGATGGGAAAAGGGTTCCGCATCGCACTCGAGGACGTAAAGGCCGACAGGGCCTTCGTCGTGTACGGCGGCGACGACCGCTATCCCGTGAGAGGCGGAGTCGAGGTCATCGGACTGCGCGAGTTGGCGCTGGAACTGGCCGCTCTTTAGTCCCGTCCGCCCGACGCGGTCAGTTCCGCCTCGGGGGCTCAGCGAACCGGGGTCGGCAGCTTCCGCACCACCACTCTGGCCACATCGAATTCGTCCGACTCGATGAACGCCGCCAGTCCGTCCGGGCCGAAGGCGTCCGGCATCACGGTCGCGCCGGTCGCATACGTGCCGACATACACCCCCTCCGCCGTCAAGACATCGATGGGGCCGTCGCTATCCGCTTCCTCGCCGCTGCGCTGCACCCAAATGCGACCCTCCCACGTGGTTGCCAGGTCCCGCAGCACGGGAATCTCGTGGTAGAAACGGTCCTCCAGATCGAACGTGGCCTCCGGTCGAGGGTTGTTCCCTTCGGCGGCCCCGACCAGCATGAGGCGTCTTGAACCGGTTCCTCCAAGTTCGCGCCGGGCAGTTGCCGTCACCTCCTCATATGCCTCCCGGACCGCGTCTGTCACGGGCTCGGCATCGAAGGGCCGCCGGATAATTCGCGTGACATTCCGCGCGCCCGGCGGCGTGACCTTCAGCGCGTACGCCGAGGAGTCCGAGTGAACGATGCCACCATCGGAAAGGACGCCCAGGAGAAGCCGGGGCTCGAACACCGTGGGCATGGTCATCCCGCGGAGAGCGGCCCGAAGCTCGGCGGGCACCGCGCCCGTCGCGAGATCCTCAAGGTCGGTTTGTTGGGGCAGCCATCCCTCCGCCACCGTGTCGGCGCTCGCGGCCCCGCCGTCGAGGACGACCCGCAGGACTGGACGGGAAGTGGGCGGAGCGGCCGCACCTCCCGCGCCCATAACGATGGCGCGGCCGCCCCCTCGGGCAAAGACGGCTCCACCGCGAGGATCCGGCTGAATGTCGTGGGCCGGGATCGCCACGACATCGGACCCGTCGCCCGCCCTGACCATGCGGAGAAACTCTCCGGAGGAGTCGAAGAGCTGATAGGCGCGGTGGCCCACATCGCTCACCACCACGGTACCGTCCCTCAGCACCGCGTAGCCCATCGGCTGGTTGAACTCGCCGGGACCTCCGCCGGAAGACCCGAATTCCGTTAGGAATCGACCCGCCGCGTCGAAGACGATGACCCTCACCTCGCCGCCACGCATCAGGCGCATCCCCCCGGAGAGCACCGGACCGGTCGTCCCGTCAAAGATGTACAGGTTGCCCTCCACGTCGAATGCGACGTGGCCAACCGAGGCGAACATCTCCCAGGACTCGCCTTCGAAGACGCCGACCCGGTAGACCTCCTCGAACGCGGGGTCCATGGGCCGATCCCGGCCCGTGACCTCGACAATTTCCTGAGCGAGGAGAATGGGGGGGGCGGCCAGGACGGCCATCAGAAGGGACGAGTGGATCGGGGTGAATCTGCTCGCGTTCATCGAGGACTTCTCCTGCAAATCGAAGGTGCCGAGTCGGGGCAAACCGCAATGAGCCACAGATTGGATGTGAACCTCACCGCAAGCGTTGTCCGTCACCATGCGGCCGCGATTGATCGCTCCGTCCAAGGTCCACCGCGGGGGGCGGATGCCCGCCCCCCCTCGCTGACCTCGACACTCGCTAGTTCCGCCGGAGGTGCGCGCGGGCCAGCACCGCGAGGGCGAAGGCTGCGGCGGAGACGATGAGGCCGATGAGCGTGCGGTCAAGCAGGGCCGGCGCGTCGGCGGGGGCGAAGATGTGCACGGCGCCCAGCGCGGCGAGGCCGGCGCCGATGGCTGCGAGGGCCTCGGGCACGCCGGCGCGCCGTGAGTGCAGGCCGGCGGCCACCGGGACGAACAGGCTCACGCTCAGGATCGAGTAGAAGATCGTGAGCGAGGCGATCACGCTCTCGAGCCAGAGTGCAAGCAACACGCCCAGCGTCCCCCCGGCGATCGCGGCGCCCCGCGCCACCCGCAGCACCTGCTGGCTCGTCGCCTCGGGTCTCAGCGATCCCTTGTAGAGATCCTTCGAGAGGGACGTGGAGAGCATGAACAGCCCGGCGTCGGCCGAACTCACCTCGGCCGAGAACACGGCGGCGAGACCGAGCAGCCCCAGCGCGGGCGGCAGTGCGGTGGCGAGGAGCATGGGCAGCGCCTGCTCGCGGCTCGCGAGGGCGGGATCGTACACGCGGGCGATCATGCCGAGCAGCGTCGGCGCGAAGGCGAACAGGACGAGCCCGACGCCGGCGGCGAGGAGTCCGATCCGGATCGCCCGGGGACCCGTCGCTCCATAGGCCTTCTGTACGAGCCCAGGCGAGATAATGAAGGCGGGCGCGAGGAGGGCGATGTAGACCCACCCCGACCCCCCGCCCTGCCACAGATTCAGGTAATCCGGCGATGTGCGCGCGGCGGTGGCCTCGATGGCAGCCCAGCCGCCGACGTCGGCCAGCGCCCACGGGATCGCGACCGCGAACCCGGCGAGCAGCACGACGAGCTGGACGAGGTTGACCCAGGCCGACGCCACGAGGCCGCCGGCGCTGAAGTAGACGATGACGACGATCCCTCCCAGGAGCGCGCCGATCCAGCGCGGGGTGCCGGCGACAACCGAGACGATCTCGGCCATGGCGATGAGCTGGCCGGACACGATGGTGAGGGTGGCGAACCAGAGCAGGACGGCGATCAGCAGCCGCACCGAGCGGCCGTACCGCAGGTCCAGGTAGTCGCCCATGGTGAGGAGCCCGTGACGCGCGGCCACCTTCCAGATGCGCGGCCCGACCCAGAGGGCGAGCAGGATCGTCCCGATGCCGGCCGAGCCGACCCACCACCACGCGCTGAGCCCGTCGCGATAGCCGAGCCCCGCCGCGCCAACGGTCGTGCCCGCCCCGAGGTTGGCGGCGAGCACCGTGGCGAAGAGCAGCACCGGCCCGAGCTTGCGGTCCGCCACGAAAAAACTCCCCGCCCGGCCGACTCGCCGCCCGATCCACGCCCCCAACGCAACGAGCCCCGCGGCATACGCGAGGAGCACCCACAGGCCGGCGTTCACGCGATCACGGCAAGCTTACCGGGCCGCGTTCAAGACGGCCGCGTCCGAGAGGGACTACGGAGCGTCATCCGCGTCCGAACCGGGCCTGATCGTCTTCAAGCTCAAGCGCCCTCGGCCGATCCAGATCGACGCCCGGACGGGGCGTGGCGCGCACAGTCACCAGGCGGAAGGGCGCTGGCACCGACCGCTCGGGCCGTTTGGATTCGGAGTCTGGAGAGCGGGGGGTCGTCGGTTTCATACGAGAAGAATAGCCGCGGTTGATCGGCCGCTCCAACGATCAGCCGCCGGTGCCCTCCAGATCTGCCACCGAGGGGAGGCCGGGGAGGCCGGTGGCCGTGCGGACGGCGCGCAGGATCGCTTCGGCGACCATGTCCGCGGCGAGCGCGCCGATCCGCGCCAGGCCGGCGTCGTCCGTGTGCGTGCCGGTCGCGAGGCCGAACAGGGTGTCGCCGTCGCTCGGGGTGTGGGCCGGGTAGACGGCCCGGGCGAGGCCGTCGTGCGCCATCTGCGCGACCTTCGTGATCTCGGCCTTCGTGAGTGTCGCGTTCGTCGCCACGACGCCGATGGTCGTGTTCTCGACGGAAGCGTCACCGGCCGGCGCGTCGGCGGGCGGCCGCGCCTCGCCCTCCCGGAGCAGCGCGCGGGCGTCCGCGAAGCCCGTCCCGTCCTCGGTGCGGACACCGGCCACGACCTCCCCCGTGGCCGGATCGATCACGTCGCCGACCGAATTGACCGCCACGACCGCGGCCACGGTGAGGCCGTCCTCGAGGGTAATCGAGGCGGTGCCGATCCCGCCCTTCATCGCGCGGCCGCGGCCGCGGAGCTTCCCGACCGTCGCCCCGGCCCCCGCGCCGACGC
Source organism: Candidatus Palauibacter scopulicola (assembly GCF_947581915.1). NCBI lineage: Bacteria > Pseudomonadati > Gemmatimonadota > Gemmatimonadia > Candidatus Palauibacterales > Candidatus Palauibacteraceae > Candidatus Palauibacter > Candidatus Palauibacter scopulicola. The sequence goes on along the minus strand of NZ_CANPWG010000020.1, from coordinate 8,698 downwards.
TGCCCTCGACGGGCGCGGCCGTACTCGCCGCCCGGGCGGCTTCGTAACCGCACTCCGGCCCCGGCCGAACGGACCCGCCGCCGACGCCGAGATCGAACAGGATCGCCGCCGCGACGATCGGGACGACGTGATCCCCGGCCCGATACCCGATCCCGCGCTCCTCGAGATACCGGACCACGCCCGACGCCGCGTCGAGCCCGAACGCGCTCCCGCCCGAGAGCACGATGGCGTGGGCTTCCTGCACGCTGTTCACCGGATCGAGGAGGGCGATCTCCCGCGTCCCCGGCGCCCCGCCCCGCACGTCGACGCCGGCCACGGCGCCGTCCTCGGCGAGGATGACCGTACAGCCCGTGGGCCGCTCCTCCAGCGTGAAGTGCCCCAGCGAGAGCCCCTCGACCGCCGTGATCCCGCCCCCCGCCGAAACCGCTGTCCCCTGCGTCTCCTGCGCCACACACCCTCCCGCCGCGAAAAAACCGCCCACCACCCCGGCCGCCGCGAGCGCGACGCCCTGCGCCACGTACGGCCCGGCAGATTCCGGTCTCATCCGCACCGCCATCGCACCGCCATGCTAACCGGCGAACTCGTACACGAGGTCCCCCTCCGACAGGCCCTCGACTCGCAGCACGACCGTGCCGGGTCCGGGTCCGTAGAACTGCTGGTACCGCGTCCTGACCAGGTCGAGGTCGAAGACGCGGGTGTCGGTCACCCAGCGCTCGCAGGCATCGCCGTTCGCCTCGTGGACGAGTTCCGCCGGAAGCTGCACCGGATCCGATTCCAGGAACGTCTCCGAGATCACCAGGGTGAAGATGTGCCTGCGGCAACCGCCCGAGTACCCCACCTCGACGGTCAACCCGTGTCCGTCCACCGAGGCCGAGTTCGCGACGTAGGGATCGTCCCCCCAGTCGCCGTTGCCCTCCAGAACCACGTTGTTGTCCGGAACATCCGGCCCCAGCCCCGACTCGCCGCACCCCGGCAAGGCGAGAAGTCCGAGGAGGAGCGCAACCGCGGCTCTCCCCCCGAGGGAAAAAGCCGGGGAACCGGCAGTCGAAAGTGTCATGCGAGCAATGTAGCACGCCCCCTCCGGCGGTGGATCGGCCACAGCCTGTAAATGCGGCACCCACCGGCGAATTCGGATGCGCAGTCGATGCTTGCAAGCGCCGACTGCTAGCACTAATGTCCGTTTGCCGACGACTGGTTTCCGAGGAGTGGAGCGGAGCGCATGGGGAACACGATTACCGTCCGGGACATCGATCCGGGCGACAAGGCCTGGCTCCGCCGGGAGGCCCGCTACACCGGCATCTCAATGGAGGAGTTCGTTCGCCGCCTGATTCGCGAGAAGCGGGAGAAGACCGCCGACGAGACGAGACCTTCGCAAGTCTTCGAGAGGTACTTCGGGCCGGAGTACGGGGTGAAACTGCCCGAGCCTTCTCGCCACGGATACAGGCCGTTCGTGTTTGAGGATGAGGACGGGGGCGAAGCGTGAGGCGACCCTTCCGCTGGCTCATCGATACGAACGTGGTCTCCGAGATGATGCGTCCGGCCCCCGACCCGCGAGTGGCCGGGTTTCTCGACGGGATCTGGGCCCAGGGAGTCGGTCTGGCGTCCGTCACGGTGTGGGAGATCCTCAACGGAATCGGCCGCTTGGACGCCAGTCGGCGGCGGGAACATCTGGCCGAGCGGTTCCAGGGCCTTCTGGACGACCTTTTCCGCGAACGGGTTCTCGACTGGAGCCTCAGCGACGCCCGAGCCTGCGCCCGCATCATGGAATCGAAGAGGCGGCGAGGCGAACCGCTCGACGACCACCTACCGGACGCGATGCTGGCGGGCGTGGCCGCGCGTCACGGTCTTACTCTGGTCACACGGAACGAGCGGGATTTCCGGAACACTGGCATCGAAGTGTTCAACCCATGGGTGGACGGGTCGCGCTGATCCGGCGGCCGCGTCGCCCTGCTACTCCCGGAGTTCGGGGCGGTTGCGGTAGTCTTCGAGGGCCTCGGGGTTGGCGAGGGCCTCGACGTTCTTCACGGACTCTCCCAGTACCACGGCGCGCACGGCGAGTTCCGAGATCTTGGCGCTCTTCGTGCGCGGGATGTCCGTCACCTGCAGTATCCGCGCCGGGACGTGCCGCGGTGAGGCGTTCTCCCGGATCTCCCCTCGGATCCGCGCCTCCAGATCCTCGTCCAGGCTCCGGCCCTCCGCGAGCCGCACGAAGAGGACGACGCGCGTGTCGTTCTCGCACGGCTGCCCGATGACGATGGACTCCAGAATCTCCGGCAGCCGGTCCACGAGCCGGTAGATCTCCGCCGTCCCGATCCGCACTCCGCCCGCGTTCAGCGTCGCGTCGGAGCGGCCGTAGATCACCGCGCCGCCGTGCTCCGTCCACTCCATCCAGTCGCCGTGTCGCCACACGTTGGGATACATGTCGAAGTACGCCGTGTGGAAGCGGCTCCCGTCGTCGTCTCCCCAGAACCCCGTCGGCACCGAGGGGAAGGGCGACTTGCAGACGAGTTCCCCCTTCCCCGCCGGCATCGACCGCCCCTCTTCATCCCACACATCCACGTCCATGCCCAGCGACGGCGCCTGGATCTCGCCCCGCCACACGGGAAGGAGCGGGTGCCCGACCACGAACCCCGCGCACAGGTCCGTCCCGCCCGAAATCGAGGCGAGGTGGACGTCGGGCTTCACGTCCCGGTACACGTAGTCGAACCCCTCCGGGACGAGGGGGGACCCGGTGGAGAGCATCGTCCGCACCGAGGAGAGATCGTGCGTCTCCCGCGGCCGGAGCCCCGCCTTCCCGAGCGCGTCGATGAACTTCGCGGACACGCCGAGCTGGGTCATGCGCACCTCGTCGGCGTAGTCGAACAGGACGTGGGGGCCGGGATGGAAGGGCGAGCCGTCGTAGAGGACCGCCGTCGCCTCGCTCGCCAGCGCCGACGAGAGCCAGTTCCACATCATCCACCCGCAGGTCGTGTAGTAGAAGGCGCGGTCGCCCGGCCGGATGTCCGCGTGCAGCCGATGCTCCTTCAGGTGCGTGAGGAGGATGCCGCCCGCCCCGTGCACGATGCACTTCGGGACGCCGGTCGTGCCCGAGGAGAAGAGGATGTAGAGCGGATGGTCGAACGGGAGCCGCCGGAACTCGATCTCCCGCGCGCTCCACGGGCCGATGAAGTCGTCGAAGCTCACGGCGTGGGGGATCGCCGAGATGTCCGGGGCCGGTTCGGTGTGGGGGACGATGATCACGCGCTCCACCGAGGGGAGGCGCCGCACGATCTCCGGCAGACGGTCGAGGCTCGAGTACCGTTTGCCCTGCCAGAAGTAGCCGTCGGCGGCGAGGAGGACGCGCGGTTCGATCTGTCCGAAGCGGTCGAGCACTCCCTGCACGCCGAAGTCGGGCGAGGCGGTCGAGATCGTGGCCCCGAGGCTCGCCGAGGCGAGCATGTACACGCTGGACTCCGGCATGTTCGGGACGTAGCCGGCCACGCGATCGCCCGGCTCGATGCCGAGCGCGTCCAGCGCCTGGGCGAGGCGTGAGGTCGTGTCGTAGAGCTCGGCCCAGGTGAGGTCGCGGCGGACGCGGTCCTCGGTCCGGAAGAGGAGCGCCGCCCCGTGGTCGCGGCGCCGCAGCAGGTTCTCCGCGTAGTTCAGCCGCGCGTCCGGGTACCAGCGGGCCCCGGGCAGGCGGTCGAAGTCGACGACCACGCGCTCGCCCCGCTCGCCGATGACGCCGCAGAAGTCCCACACCGCGTTCCAGAACGCCTCCGGCTCGCGGACCGACCAGCGCCACAGCGCCTCGGGGGAGTCGGCCGCCGCCCCGCATGCCTCGTTCGCGTAGCGCGTGAACCGCGCCATGTTCGTCGTCGCCGCGAAGTCCGGATCCGGCGTCCACAGCGGACGCTCCGCCCCCGTCGCGCCCGGCGGGCTTCCGGCCCGCGATGCCGTCATGCCCGTTCCTCCGACACCCGCCAGTACCGGAAGGCGGGGGACAGGAGCTGCGCGAGGAGCCAGACGAAGAAGACCAGCGACAGCGTGCCGAAGACCGCGAACCCGATCCCGCTCCAGGCGGACACCCAGTCCGGCGGCACGTAGGTCTCGCCGGGCGCGTGCACGGCCCGCGTCACGCCGACCGCCGTCCCCACCACGTGCAGCCAGAGCACGAGCGCCGCCACCGAGAAGTTCAGTCCGATGAGACTCCAGCGCATGGCCGGCGTGTGGAGCGTGTCCCAGGCGCCCTCGCCCTCGCGGGCCTGCAGGTGCTCGCTCAGGATCCAGATCGCCGCCCCGAGCAGGATCATCGTGTCGATGCCGATCATCGCCCCCATCGCGTGTCCCGTGACGACGTACGTCCCGTGAATCACCGCGTTCAGCGGCGGGACGGAGATGAGGATCGCCCCGAACAGGATCCCGCACGTCCACCACTTCGCCGCCGCGAACGAGCCGCGGGCCGCACAGAATGCCGGGTCGCTCGGCGTCCTGAGCGCCCGCCACAGGTCGAACATGGCCCGCGCGAGCACGATGATCTCCATCATGCTCACGACGAAGGCGATCCACTTCACCGACTCCCTCCCCGGGAGATGATAGGTGTGGTGCGCGAAGTTCGTGAACGAGTTGAGCAGTCCCACCGCGAACAGCATGTACGCGGTCGTTGAGCGCCCGTACGCCGGATCCCCCGAGATCCGCTCGCCCAGGTAGATCACCGAGCCGTAGACGAAGAGGTTGAAGCTGCCGACGAGGGTGCCCGTCGCCTTCCACTGGATCCGCATGTCCTGCACGGGATCGCCGAAGATCCCCGGGATCAGCCACATGTGCTGTTCCACGAAGGTGACGATGAAGAAGAGCATCCCCACGCCCCACATCGTCACGTAGACGGGCCGCTCCCAGAACCGCTTCCCGGCGAGGCGGAAGAAGTTCCACGCGTAGCAGATCCAGCCCGCGAGGATGAGGAGGGAGAAGAAGGGGTGGAAGCCGACGTACTCGCGGCCCGATCCGATGCCGAGGGCCAGCGTCAGCAGGATCCCGAGGCCGGCGGCCGCCCAGGTCAGGACCTGGATCCGGAGGCGCCAGCGGTCGCGCGGCGTCGGCGGACCCTCGTCCTGGAGGAAGCGGTACACGACGGCGACGCCGCCCAGGAAGACCCACGCCGAGGCGAACACCGTGTGGATCGGGCGCAACTGTCGCAGGTCGAGGCCGACTTGCTGGAACCACGGGGCGAGCGACGGCACCGAGTAGAACGCGGCGAGGATGCCGCCCACGAGCGTGATCGCGATCGCGATGAGCCCGCCGCGGATGAAGGTCAGCACGGCGAACTGGTGCGCGGGGTGGCCGGCCGTGAAGGGCTTCACGGGTACTCCCACCACGGCAGCGCGCCCCAGTCGAGGCGTCGGCCCGCCGCCAGCGCCTGCGTCGCCGCCTCCAGTTGCTCGCGGTTCGCGCTCAGGAACTCGAGGAACGCGGTGAGCGCGGCGCGGTCGGCGTCGTCGAGCGGCGGCACCGGGGGCGGCATGCCCCGCAGGGGACGGCCCTCCGCGAGCACCCGGTCGAGCGAGTCCGCCGCGACGGACCCGGGCGCGAGCGACCCGGCGACGAGCGACAGGTCCGGCGCCCCCACCGGCGAGTCGCGGAACGGAAAGTGGCACGCGCTGCACGGCCGAATCCGATACGCCTCGAACCCGGCGGCGACTTGGGCCAGGTCCCGACCCGTCCCGCCAGCTGGTCCCGCACCGCCAGCCGCACCCCCGCCGCCGGACGCCCCGGCCCCGAGCGCCGCCTCGACTGCCCGCTCGAACGCCGCCTGCGCTCCGGCGCCCTCCCCCGGCGTCCCCATCCGCAGTTCGCCGCGGCCGATCTCCGGCCGGTCCATCTCCCGCAGGAAGGCGGCCATCGCCGCCGACTCCGCGTCGCTGAACCCGAGCGGCGGCATCTGCCCGCTCCCCACCGTCAACAAAGAAACGAGCCGGGTCGAATCAACCCGGCTCGCGGCGTTCGTCAGATCCGGCCCGAGGAATCCCCCCTGGCCGTAGAACTGGTGACAGGTTTGACAGGCATACGCCTGCCAGAGCGCACGTCCTTCGCGCGCCGCCTGCGACAGCGGCTCGCTGCGCACATCCGAATACACCAGCCCCGTCTGGACTCCAAAGGAGAGCACCAGCACGGCCAACAGCAGCTTTTTCCGAGCCGGCGTAAACATGGGAAGCGGTTGCGGGGGCTGAAGTCTCGTGGTCTCGAACCCGCGGATGATCTTCGCGCGGGGCGGCAGTCGTCAAGGACGCGGCACAGCCTCCCGCCGCGGGGCTACGCTCCGCAACCCGTTCAAATGGAGGCCGCGATGCTGCTCAGGCGGCCTCCCCCCACCCCGTCACCTCACCTCGGCCGGCAGTCTTCGTACTTCGACGCTCGCCACTTCGAACTCGTCGAACTCGATAAACGCGGCCAGTCCGTTCGGGCCGAAGGCGTCGGGCAACTTCGTCGCACCGGTCCGGTAGGTGCCGACGTACTCGCCATCCGCAGTCAACACATCGATGGGGCCGTCTTCCAGTGGCTCGTCGTCGCCTCGGCGCATGACCCAGATCCGTCCCTCCCAAGTCGCGGAAAGCGCCTGAATCACCGGGATTTCGGGGTAGAAGCGGGGTTCACCGAGCGAGAAGGAGTAGGAACCCCCACCCGCGGCGCTTCGCCGCAGCGCCGCCTCCCTGTTCCGGTTGAACTCAGCTTCGATCCCCGGGGACACGCGTTCGGGGCGGAACGGTCGTCTGATCGTCCGAAGCAGCGCGCCGCCGTCCCCGGCGGTTACATGGAGCGCGTACGTCGAAGAGTCGGAGTACACAATGCCGCCGGTCGGCAGCACGCCCGCCAAGAGTTCCGGTTCGAAAACGGGAGGCGCGGCAGAGCCGCGTAAGGCATCCGCAAGACTCGTCGACCCGCCGTCTGGACTCGCGATGGTTATTGTTGGGAGGTTCGACGCGCGGACATTGTCCCTCGGCTCACGCCCGGGCCGCCAGGCCCGGACCAGCGTTTCGGTGCTGACCTCCTCGCCGCCCATGTCGTGTCGATCGATGGGGCGGTAATCGGATGGCCACGCCGAACCGCCCAGGCTCGATACGAGCCACGTCCGTCCCTCCATCGAATACACCGCCCCGCCGCGGGGGTCTGCGTGTATTTCCGGGAGGACGGCCACACCAACGCTCGAGACGGTCTCTCCACTCTCGCTGCCGCGTGGAGTCCCCATCCCACCGCGGACCATGCGGAGGAACTGACCCGAAGCGTCGAAGAGGTGGTAGGCCCGGTGTCCCAGGTCAGCCACGATCGTGGTTCCGTCGCGCAACACGGTGTAGGTAGCGGGGCTTCTGAATTCGCCCGGTCCTTCACCCGCGGAGCCGAAGTGCCGAAGGAACCCGCCCGTGGAGTCAAAGACCACGATGCGCAGATCCGCACTCGACCCAGGGCCTGCGGAATCGAACACGTAGAGGTTGCCATCGGCATCAAAGGCCACCTTGGGGATGTTCGCGAACATCTCCCATTCCTCGCCAACGGGAACTCCGACGCGGAAGACGTGTGCGAAGTCGGCTTCCATCCACTGGTCCCGCCCGGGCAGTTCGACCACTTCCTGGGCGGCCGCGGTGGGAACCTCTGCAAGGGCGAGGGTCGCGAGGCCGAGGAGTATTCGGCGACGGCCGTGCATGGCGATCTGCGGCCCCCGGTCCGCCATCCGGGCTATCTCTCGGCCCCGCGAGCCGAGCGGCGTTCGGCTTGCATGCTCAGTCCCCACCCGTCAGGCGGAATCGGCCCGAACGTCGTGAGGTGGTATGGACCCGCGGACGTTTCCGGAGGCCTGTCCAGGAGCCTCCATCCGCGATCTTCGGTGGGCTGGACGAATAAGACCCCTGTGCCGGGAGGATTCTCGGCCCGTTCGGCTACAGCCCAAAAGCTGTCGTTCTCCGATAGCGGCCCTTCCACTTCATCGTCGTAGCCGACGACCACTACCAGACGCCGAAGGCGGGGCTCGTCCTCGCCGCTGGCGCTCTGACTCACTTCATGAGTCCAGCTGATCTCTTCAGCCCGGATCACGGGCGCCGAGGACAGGCTCCATTGAAGCCGACCCGTGTCGGCATCGACGACAGGTCCCCGTCCGAGTGCCCCGCTGTCGGACCTGGACGGATCACCGAGAGGCTCGTCCATGCGAGGGACTTCCAGTGCAGTCGGCGAGGCCTGCTCGCTGCAATGGACGAGACCGAAGGCCAGCAGGAGGGTGAGGCCGCAGCGCAGAGCCAGGCGAAGCGGCGGGGACAGAGGGCTCGCGGGCTCGTGGCTGATGATCCTTCGGAGTCTTCCTTCGAGCAGTCGCGTCCGGTGGCCGCAGTCGGCGGCGCTCGCGAATGCGGGCAGAGGAGGGGTCGGCGTCGTGCGAACGACGTCGATGGCCCGGACGAGGGCCCGGGCGTAGGCGCGTGGGGCGCAGCCGAGGGCGCGCACGACGAGAGCGTCGCAGCACACCTCTCCCGCGGCACGGAGCCGGCGTCTCGCCCACCACGCGACCGGGTTCCACCAGAACACGGTGCACGCGAACCACTCGAGCCAGCGTACGAGATGATCGCGCCGCCGGACGTGAGCCAGTTCATGCGCGATGATCCAGCGGACTGGGGACAGCCGGAATCCCGACAGGAAATCTTCTAACTACATACAGGACTGCACGATCTGCGTTTCC
>NZ_CANPWG010000019.1 GCF_947581915.1 Candidatus Palauibacter scopulicola | reverse complement strand
GGCCCGGCCCGACGTGCTGATCGCGCGCATGGCCGACCTCACGCACACCCAGCACATGGAGCGCGTCGAGTCGCTCGGCATTCCGGTCGTGCCGACCTTCATCGATGCCGAGCCGCACTACATGGGCCGCGTCGAGTGGGTGCGCTTGATGGGCCTGCTGACCGGGAAGGAGGCGGAAGCCGACGCGTTCGTTCAGATGGTATCGGAGGAGATCGCCCGCCTGACGTCTCTCGCTCGAACGCAGCCGCGCCGGTCGGTTCTCTGGGCCTGGTACAGGAGCGCGGGCAATCGCTGGGCCGTCACGCAACGAAACGCCGATGCGGCCCTCATTCGGGACGCGAACGCGGAACTTGTGCTCGGCGCCGAGGACGATCCCCGGCTCGACACCTTTTCCGACCTTTCGACGGAACGGCTCCTGCGGGATGCGACGGACGCCGATTGCTGGATGATCCGCGACCCGCTGTCCGGAATGTTCGACGACCGGGACGTGCTCGCGCGCTTCAAGGCATACCGGGAGGGCTGCGTGTTCTGGGAACCGGGCAAGCGCCATCCCACCGCCGATTCGTGGGAGTTGTGGGAGATGGGGACCATCCGACCGGACTGGCAGCTGGCCGACATCGTGAAGATGGTGCATCCGGGACTCCGCGACGGCGAGTGGCGGTATCTCGCGCCGGAAACGTGGGAGGGGGGCTATGTCGGCACGGGTCAGCACTAGCGCCGCCGCTCTTGTCGCCGCGCTCGCCGCGCTCTCCCTGCTGACGCTGACCTATGGGCAGATCGCGCTTCCGCTGGCCGACACCCTTGGCGCGCTGACGGGGACGCAGTCGACCGACCTCGCCCGGCAGATCGTCCTCGATATTCGCCTCCCGAGGGTCGCCGCCGCGATCATCGCCGGCGGCGCGCTCGGCATGGCCGGGGTGCTGATGCAGGCCCTCTTCCGCAACCCGGTCGCCGACGCATGGTCGCTCGGCCTCCTCGCGGGCGGCCAGTTCGGGGTCGCGCTCACCGTGACCGCGGCGGCTTTCGCGGGTCCCGCGGCCGTGTCCTTCCTCACCTTTTTCGAGGGCCCCAGCATCACGCTCGCGGCCGCCTCGGGCGTCGCGATCGCGGCGTTCGTCATGCTTGCGATCGGGCGCCGCGTCGGCGCCATCACGCTGCTCGTCATCGGCCTCATGCTCGGGTTCACCTCCCAGGGCCTCACGAGCGTTTTGCTTCACTTCGCGGCCCGCGCCGGCGGTCGCGTGTACGGCGGATGGCAGGATGCGAGCTTTGCCGGTGTGGCGCCCGAAGCGTTGCCGTGGCTCGCGCTGCCGATCGTCATCGGTGTCTGCGCCGCCGTCGCGACGGCGAAACCGCTCAGCTCGCTTCTGCTCGGCGAGACCTACGCCCGCAGCCTCGGTGTCAAGGTGACGGCGTTACGACATGCCGTACTTGCGGCAACCGTTCTCCTCGTGGCGCCCGTCGTGGCCTTCTGTGGGCCGGTGAGCTTCGTCGGGCTCATTGCGCCCCACTTCGCCCGGGCGCTGGCCGGAACGGCGCGGATCCTCCCGCTCCTCCCCCTCGCGGCACTCGGCGGGGCGCTGCTTGCCCTCGCCGGCGACGCGATCATCCATGCGCCGTGGGAACAGCACTTTCTGCACCTGAACGCGATCCTCGCCATCGTCGGCGCTCCGGTCGTGATCCTCATCCTGATCTTCTCGCCGGCCGTGAGGCAGTGGCGCTGATGCTGGATCTGCAGTCTCTCGCGGTGGGCTACCGCAACGCGCGGGGCGTTGTCCTCTCCGGCATCGACCTCGCGGCCGCTCCCGGCGACTTCGTCTGCATCCTCGGCCGCAACGGGTCCGGGAAATCGACCCTCATGCGCACGATCGCGGGGCTGCAAGCGTCGCTCGGCGGCATCGTGCGGCTCGGCGGCGAGGACGTTGCGTCCATGCGGCCGGCGACCCGCGCGCGCCGCATCGCCGTAGTGCTGACCGAGCGGCAGTTCAATCCGGGGCTCCGCGTGGATGACGTGATCGCCCTCGCCCGGCAGCCCTTCACGGGCTGGCAGGGCGGACTGGCGGACGACGACAGGGACGCGATCGGCGATGCGGTCGCGGTCACGGACGTCGAGCCGTTCCTGCGGCGCTTCTTCAGCGACCTCAGCGACGGTGAGCGACAGCGCGTCATGATTGCGCGCGCGCTCGCACAGACCCCTCATCTCATGGTCCTTGATGAGATCACGGCCTTCCTCGATCTGCCGAGCCGGGTCGAGATCATGGCCCTCCTGCGGGCCCAGGCCAGGGAGAAGGGAAAGATCGTGCTGCTGTCGAGCCACGACCTCGACCTGTCGCTTCAGCTCGCCGACAGCGTCTGGCTGCTCGACGGTGAAGGCGGCTTTTCGGTCGGCACACCGGACGCTCTGAGCCGAAGCGGCGCGCTCGGCGGCGCCTTCGACACCGACGCGATCCGGTTCTCGCCCGGCAACGGGCGCTTCGAGATCAGAGCCTAGCCGCCGCCCGTCAGTGCCCGGATCCGCTGGGCGACCTCGCGGGCCATCTCGTTGGGAATCGGGATCGTGAGGTTGTACTGGGCGATCTTCCACCCCCCATCTTCCATCACCAGCACGCCGCTGCCGCGCGTTTCGCCGAGGTTGGCGTTTTCGAGGCGCTCGTCGAACCATGCGGTGCGCCCGCCGGGCGCGATCGCGATATGGCGCTCGAGCATGTGGTAGGTCCAGCCGGTGCCCGTGTCGAAGCGGGCCCTCGTGTAGTCCATGAACTCTTCGCGCGTCCAGCGCTCGGTCGCGTCGGTGCCGAGGAAGACGGCCTCGCCGGCGTAGAGACTGAAGTAGCGGTCGAAGTCGGCCTCCGAGGCCGCCTCGTGGAGCGCGTCGAGGGTCGCGGAGACCTCACCCCGCACGCCAGCCTGTCCACCAACAGCCTCCTGTGCGGACAGCGGCATGGCCGCAAGCGCCGACCAGACGGACCACATGGACCAAGCCACGGCGCATGCCACCAGGAAAGCGGGTCGCGCGTCGGGACGGCGGGGTCGCACGAGCGTGTTCGTCATGGATACCTCCGGGTCGAGGATTCGGTGATCCGACGGGCGCGGGGCGCCTCGTCCGCCGCGCCTCACACACCATGTCCGACGCCTGACGCCGAGGCAAACTTCTCCCTGTTCCAACCGCCTGGCCGACTTCCCCGGGCCTCGCATTGCCATCGCCGGTCGGGTCGAATCCGAATACGTTCGACCCATGAACCGGGAGTTGAAGTCGCTCGACGATGCGACGCTGGACGAGATCGTCCGGCGAATTGTCATCGCCTCTCAACCGAAGAGGATCATACTCTTCGGCTCCGCTGCCCGAGGCGAGATGGGCCCGCACAGCGATGTGGACCTTCTCGTCATCAAGCAGTGCGACAACAACTGGGATGTGATGGGCGACATCTACGAGGAACTTTATGGCGTCGCGGCCGCAGTCGATGTCGTCGTCGTAACCCCCGGCGATGTCGAACGCTATCGAGACACGCACGCGTTCGTCATCAAGCCGGCGCTCCGGGAAGGCCGGGTGGTCTATGACGCCGCCTGAGCGGCATCCATCGACCGACCCGCACGAGTGGCTCAGCCGCGCCCGGAGCAATCTCACCCAGGCCCGGAACCGCCTCCCCGGCATCTACCTGGAGGATCTCTGCTTCAACGCCCAGCAGGCAGCGGAGAAAGCGCTGAAGGGCGTGCTGCTATCGCGCGACGTCGAGTTCCCCTATGTGCATGACTTGGCGCATCTGCTCCATCTCCTGGAGTCGCACGGGGAACCGATTCCGCCGGACGTTCGCCGCGTCGGACGCCTCACCCCCTATGCCGTCGCAACTCGCTATCCGGGTCCGGGAGTGCCCGTCTCCGAGGCGCAGTACCTCGAAGCTCTCGAAATCGCCGAGACCGTCGTGCACTGGGCCGCGACGCTGTTGCACGGCTCCAGCGCGGAGCTCTAGTCATGCCCAGCCGCACCACCTTGTCGACCCAACGCGGGCGGGCCGTGACGAGCCGCGCCGCCGCCATCTGGATCTCATTGATTCCGGCGGTCGGGGGGTGCGGGGGTGAGGGGGGCAGGGACGCTTCGGAGCCGTACCCCGCCGGGGCGGAGGCCGCCGTCGTGATCCGGGCAGACCGGATCCTCGACGGACGGGGCGCCGTGCTCACGGGCAGGGAACTCGTGGTGCGGGAGGGGCGGATCGAAGCCATCGCCGAGGCGGGGACCACGGAGGGCGCCGTCGTATACGAACTTCCGGGGGCGACCGTGCTGCCGGGGCTCATCGACACGCACGTCCATCTCGGTTGGCACTTCGACGCGGCGACGGGGCGGCTGAGCAGCGCGGAGTCGACGGCCACCGCGGAGGACCGCGTGCTGTACGCGGCAGAGAACGCCTGGAACATGCTCGCGAGCGGCGTCACGACGGTGCAGAGCCTGGGCGGACCGGAGGACGTGCCGGTTCGGGACGCGATCGCACGCGGCTCGCTGCCGGGACCCCGGATCCTCACGTCGATCCAGCCCATCACGCTCGCGAGCGGCGGACCGCAGGAGATCCGGGCCCGCGTGGACGAACTGGCGGCGGCGGGTGCCGACGTGATCAAGATCTTCGCATCCGCCAGCATCAGGGTCGGCGGCACCCCGACGCTGAGCCAGGAGCAGCTCGACGCCGCCTGCGGCCAGGCGCGCGAGCACGGCCTGCGCGCCGTGGTCCACGCTCACGGCCCCGAGAGCGCGCGGCGCTCCGCCCTCGCCGGCTGCCGGCAGATCGAACACGGCGCCCTCCTCGACCGCGAGACGCTCGAACTGCTCGCCGAACGCCAGCTCTACTACGACCCGCACACGCACCTGATCTTCGAGAACTACTTCGTGAATCAGGACCGCTACCTCGGCATCGGGAACTACACGGAGGCCGGATTCCGTCAGATGCGCACGGCGGTGCCGATGGCGCTCGCCGCTTTCCGCGAGGCGCTCGACGTCGAAGGGCTCGACATCGTGTTCGGGACCGACGCCGTGGCGGGAGCGCACGGGCGCAATTGGACGGAACTGGTGTACAGAGTTCGTGAGGGTGGACAGGATCCTATGGAAGCCATCGTCTCGGCCACGAGCCTGGCGGCGGCTTCGCTGGAGCTTGAGGAGACCGTGGGCACGCTCGCGCCGGGGTTCGAGGCCGATGTGATCGCGGTGGCGGGAGATCCGACGGCCGATATCGGCGCCCTCGAGCATGTCGTGCTCGTGATGCGGGGCGGCGTGGTCTACCGGCACAGGCCGCTCGTCGGATCTCCGTGAAGCGGCGATCCTCTCGCTGGCGGCGCGACGGTTTGCCGCCGCGGCGACACCCGGGGAGCGGGACTCCCGTAAGGAGGCGCATGAAACGCTCGATCGAAGATGCGCAGCAGCGACTCGCCGAGAAACTGCTTTCGCGCAAGGACGTGTCCGCCGTGGGCATCGGGGCCGACAACGGCGATCCGTGCCTGAAGGTCTACCTCTCCGGACCCTCTTCCCGGAAATCGATCCCCGACCATTACGACGGACACCCGGTGCGGGTGGTCGGCGGGGGCCCGTTCCGGGCGCAGGGTAACGGACCGGTGGACTCGTCGACCGGCAACGCGTGACGGGCGCGGAAGAAGTCAGGCGATGACGCCGCGCCGGAACCTTG
>NZ_CANPWG010000018.1 GCF_947581915.1 Candidatus Palauibacter scopulicola | reverse complement strand
CCCGTGCGGGGGCATCTCGAGAGCCGGCGCGGGATCACGCTCCTCATGCCCGCCTTCCTCGGTGGTTCCGGAGGGCTCGGGGCCAAGATCGTCTCGGTCTTTCCCGGGAACGTCTCCGCCGGTCAGCCGCCGATTCAGGGGGCGATCATCCTGCTCGATGCAGAGACGGGGGGCCCCCGCGCCCTCCTCGACGGCACCTCGCTGACCGAGATCCGAACGGCGGCGGGCAGCGGGCTGGCTACGGAACTGCTGGCCGACCCCGCGGCAGACGTGCTTGCCGTATTCGGAGCCGGCGCCCAGGGCCGGGCCCACATCGAGCTGCTCGCGGCGTGCCGCGCGCTGCGCGAGATCCGGATCGTCTCCGTCCCGCCCGAAGGCGCCGAGGAGTTGGTCGCCGCCCTCACGGAGCGAGCCGCGTCGCTCGTGCCGCCCGAAGGGGGAGACCCACCCCGCATCCGCGCGGCCGCGACCCCGGCCGAGGCCCTGGACGGTGCGGGCCTCGTCGTGACCGCGACCACGAGCGAGACGCCCGTCTTCTCTCCCGAACACCTCGAACCCGGAGCCCACGTCAACGCCATCGGCGCCTTTCAGCCCCACACGCGCGAGATCCCCGAGGAGATCGTCGCCCGCGCCCGCGTGATCGTGGACCAGCGCGAAGCGATCTGGGAGGAGGCCGGCGACCTCATCATCCCGGTGGAAAAGGGGAGCCTCGGGCGCGACGTGATCGCTGCGGAGATCGGCGAGATCGTGAACGGCCGGGCCCCGGGCGGACGCGGCGACCGCGATTTCACGCTCTTCAAGTCGGTGGGGAGCGCGGCGCAGGATGTCGCGATCGCGGAAGCGGCCCTGAGCCGGGCGGAGGACCTCGGCCTCGGCTCCGTCGTCCCCTTCTAACCGGGCGCCGACGCCACCGCAGCCGCGATGGACGGCATCACGCTCCACAGCGCCCTCGTGTGGGGCCTCGTCGCGATCGCCCCCGTGACGTTCATCGGCCTGCTGCGCCTCAGGGTCCCCTACGGCCGCCACTATGCCGGGCGCGGCTGGGGGCCGGGCCTCCCGGATCGCGTCGGCTGGCTGCTCATGGAAGTGCCCGCCCCGGTATTCTTCGCCGTCGTCTATTTCGCGGGATCGGCGGCTGGCGACGCCGTACCGCTCGTCTTTCTGGGAATATGGCAGTGCCACTACCTGAACCGGACATTCATCTATCCCCTCCGCACGCGGACGAGGGGGAAGCGCATGCCGGCGGTCGTGGCGGCCTCCGGTTTCGCCTTCAATATGGTCAACGCGTACATAAACGCGCGCTGGATCTCCGAACTCGGACAGTACGATCTACACTGGCTTGGCGACCCGCGGTTCCTGGCCGGCCTGTTCGTCTTCGCGGCGGGTCTCGCCCTGAACCTTCACTCCGACAACACGTTGCTGAAGCTGCGGAGGCCCGGAGAGACCGGCTACTCGATCCCGCGCGGCGGGGGGTTCCGCCACGTCTCCTGTCCCAACTACCTGGGCGAGATGATGGAGTGGGCCGGCTGGGCGCTGGCGACGTGGTCGCTGGCCGGACTCGCCTTCTTCCTGTTCACGGCGGCGAACCTCGTGCCGCGGGCGCTCAGCCACCACCGCTGGTACCGGGAACGGTTCGAGGAATATCCGCCGGAGCGGAAGGCGATCATTCCGGGATGGATCTGATCCCGGGAAGCGCGAGCAGGCTGAGCGGGTCGACGCTGGTGGCGCCGTAGCGCACGACCCAGTGCAGGTGGGGACCGGTGACCCGGCCGGTGGCCCCGACCCGTCCGATCGGCGTCCCGGCCGCGATCGTGTCGCCCACGGACACGAGGGACTCGCTGAGGTGGAAGTAGCCGGTCTGCAGGCCTCCCCCGTGGTTGAGATAGACGACGTTCCCCCCGAGCAGGAAGCCGTCGACGACGGCCACGACGCCGTCCGCCGCCGCCGTCACGGTCGCGCCGCGGGCCCCCGCCAGGTCGAGTCCCATGTGGCGGCTCGTGATCTGTCCGTTGAACTCGCGGCCGGTGCCGAACCCGCTCGTCACGCGCGATTCGCGCGGCAGACGCACCGCGCTCCACATGCGCGGCGCGGCGTGCGCCTCGCGGGCGGCCCGGGCCGCCTCCTCCCGGTCGCTCCGCAGCCGCGCCTGGTCTTCTTCGTTGAGCGGCGACCCGAAGCGCGGCGCCACGGTGAGCCGTTCGTGCGCGTATTCGCCCGCCCGCACGGGAATGCGGAGCGAGTCGGTCCGTGAGCGGCCGTCCACGTAGTCCGCGCGTACCCAGGCGTCGAGCGTGTCCACCGTCGAAATCGGGACCGCCGCCAGACTCTCGAGCACCCGGCCGACGCGCCGGAAGTGCAGCGCTTCGCCACCCGCCTCGCCAGCGGCGGAGATCACGCCGGAGCCGGATGGCGCCGCCACGCCGATGACGAAGAGGTGGCCCTGCACCGGCGCGGCCGGCGCCCACGCCACGTCCAGCGGCGGCAGGGCGGCTGGAGGCGAATCGCAGGAAGCACCGAACGACAACGCCAGCGCGAACCCCGCGAGGGCGACGCGGCTCACATCAGGGCCGGTCGGGGATGGGGATCCCGTAGCGCTCCAGCGTCTGCTTCACCGTCGGGCGGCCCAGGCGGACGCGGTCATCGTCGAGCAGGTACGAGAACAGATAGCCCGCGCCCAGCATGAGGATTCCGATCAGGAAGCAGTACATCACCGCCCGGTCGGGATAGGTGTCCTTCAGGTACCCCACGTACAGCGGGCCCGTGATCCCCGCGGCCGCCCACGCGGTAAGGATGGCGCCGTACACCTTCGACATGTTCTTCGGGCCGTACACCTCGAGGATGAACGAGGGCATCGTCGCGAACCCGCCGCCGAAGCAGAGCAGCACGTAGCACACGAGCGCGGAGAAGATCCACGGGTTCGACTCGGTCATGAGGACGCCGAACACGACCATCTGGCTCGCGAGCAGGATGCGGAACACGGCCACGCGCCCGATCCGGTCGGAGAGCCACGCCCACAGGATGCGCCCCAGTCCGTTGCACACGGAACTCGCCGCGATGAGGGTCGCCCCGTACTCCGCGAGCACGGCGGGTTCGACGGAGGGATCGGCCAGCCCCCACACCTCCTGCAGGAGTTCGGACTGGAAGCTGATGACCGAGATCCCGGCGGCGATGTTGAAGAAGAAGACGATCCAGATGATGGCGAACTGGCTGGACTTCAGATACGGGCCCACCTGCGCGGGCTGCTTCCACGGCGCCACCTGGGCGGCGGGCGGGTCGTCGATGACGAAGCTGCTCGGGATGAGGATGCAGGCGAAGACGATCCCGAGCCACAGGAAGACCTGCGGGAGATCCCCCTCCGTCTGCAGCACCAGGAGCGGCGCGAGCCCCTTGCTCAGCAGGAGCGCCCCGATCCCGAAGCCCATGACGACGATGCCCGTGACGAGCCCCTTCCGGTCCGGGAACCACTTGGCGGCCGTGGTGACGGGCGTCACGTATCCCAGTCCGATGCCGATCCCGCCGATGAGCCCGTACCCGGCGTAGAAGAGGAGGATCGAGTCGATCCGCAGCGCGAAGCTCGCGATGATGTATCCGCCGGCGAAGAGCGTGCTCCCGATGAGGGCGAGGCGCCGGGGCCCTACCTTGGGCAGCAACTGGCCCGCCCAGGCCGCCGCCGTCCCGAGCGAGAAGATCGCGATGCAGAAAGCCAGCGATCCCTGGGTGAACGTCCACCCCGCCTGCCGGACGAGCATCGTCTGGAAGAAGCTCCAGGCGTAGACGGTTCCGAAGCAGACCTGCAGGACCGTACAGAAGAAGGCGATCGCGACCCGGGGCGCCTTCCACCCCTCGGCGGCCACGTCAGTCCGTTCCCGGCCCCGGGTTAGACGCCGCACCCGTCGGCTCGCCCTTCACCGCGTGCAGCATGAGGCGCGCCATCTCCCCGATCTCGTCGTCGCGCGCCAGGACCTTCGCATCGTTCAGCGCGTCCGCGTCGCGGCGCGCCAGCCCCACGACGTAGGAGAGGAGTTCCTCCAGCGGGGTGACCGCGAGCCTCACGAACCAGATCGAGCCCAGGACGCCGACGATGAGGATGATGCAGATCAGGGCGATCTGCTGTCCCGTAGCGCGCTGGATCTTGAGCCGCACGAGGTCGAGGTCCATCCCCACATGCACCGTGCCGGCCTGGCCGGCCAGGATCGGGCTCCCGATCTCGACGAAGTCCCCCATCCCCGGCAGGCTGCGCTCCACCGGTTCGGTGGCGTGCGGGTCGCTCTCGCGGATCACCTCGGGGACGCCCGGCACGAAGGTGTGGGTCAGGATCTCGCCCGTGTCGCTCGTGATGTAGATGTACCGGATGCTCTGGATCTCCACGAACTGGTCGATGAGCGACTGCAGCGTGGCGAGGTTCCGGTTGAGGAGGATATCGACGCTCGAATCGGCGATGTTCTTGGCGATGTTCGCGCTGTTGCTCTCGTACTCCTCCTCGAGCTGGCTGGAGACCGTGTTGATGGAGAGCGTGGAAGTGGCGAAGACGATCGCGCCAAAGAGGACGAAGATGCCGAAGCGCGTCTTGCGGAAGAGCCTCTTGATCCTGATCTCGTGCGTTTCCGGCTGGTTCACGAGGCCTCGTCACCCGTCGCGGTCCGGCCGAACTTGGCTTCCCAGTCGGTCAGCGTGACGAAGCGGCCATCCTCGACGACCGTGTAGTAGACGCTCTGGAGCCCCTGCCGGCGGTCGGGCGCGAACGACACCATCTCGCCGATCCCGAGATCGTAGTTCCGGACCGAGAAGACCGCGTCGTTCAGCTTGCTGCGCTCGGGCGTGCCGTCGATCCGGCGCAGGATTTCCGTGAGCAGCTTTGCGTCCAGGTATCCTTCGAGGCTCGTGAAGCTGTACGGGAACGGGTCGTACGGCTCCACCACGAGTTCCTCCG
This sequence comes from Candidatus Palauibacter scopulicola, assembly GCF_947581915.1. NCBI lineage: Bacteria > Pseudomonadati > Gemmatimonadota > Gemmatimonadia > Candidatus Palauibacterales > Candidatus Palauibacteraceae > Candidatus Palauibacter > Candidatus Palauibacter scopulicola. The sequence continues at coordinate 9,121 of NZ_CANPWG010000018.1, read as the reverse complement.
GCACCTGCGGATCGTAGCGGTCCATCAGGTTCCGGTACTCGGGGATGGCCGGGATCGACGTGTCCTCGTAGCTGGGCACGACCTGCGAGTTCACGAGCCACGGCGTGTAGTACGCCGGATCATCGCCGCTCGCCCCCATGAGCAGCGCCAGCAGGTTCTCGCTCCCGACGAAGGAGAGGTTCGCGATGGGGACGTGCAGGCCCAGGTCCATCGCGTCGCGGGCGAAAGCCGCGCACGCGGCATAGGCCCCCACGCAGATCACCGCATCCGGCGAGGCCTCCTGCAGGATCTCGACCTGCGGGCGCATGACGGAGGTGAACTGCGTGCCCCGCCGGTAGGTCGCCTCGCCGGCGATCGTCTCCCCGTGCCGGGCCAGCGCCGCCCGCACGCCGGCCCAGCCGCTGCGTCCGTACGCGTCGGCCTGATAGAAGACCGCGATTCGGCGGCGCCCGATGCGAATGAAGTTATCGACCAGTCCCGCCGTCTCCTGGCCATAGGAAGCGCGCAGGTTGAAGGCGAACTCCCCGTACGGCGGCTCACGCTGCGGCTGGGCGCCCGTGAAGGGGAAGAAGATGTACATCTGCTGGTCCTGGAACTTCTTCAGCAGCGGCAGGACGCGGGTGACGGTCGGCGTGCCGACGTAGCCGAACAGCAGGAAGACCTCGTCCTCCAGCATCAGCTTGAGCGTGTTTTCCACGCACGGATCGGGCTGGTAGCCGTCGTCGTAGAGCCTCGGGACGATCCTGCGACCGTTCACGCCGCCCTGCTCGTTGACCTCTCCGAAACAGGACATCGCCCCGCGATACAGTTCGGTGCCCAGCCCCCGGGAAGGCCCGGAGAAGGCCGCGGACACACCGAGGACGATCTCGTCGTCCGGCTGCACGCCCTGCCTTCCGCTCCAGCGCAGGCCGGGAGCGAGCGGCGGTGTGGAGGTGGAGGCGCCGAGCGACTTGGCGAAAGGCGCGCCGAGCAGACCGGCGAGTCCGGCGCGGATCGCGGAGCGGCGCGTCAGGAGTCCGCCGGGCGGCGGCGGGATCGCCCGAGCCGGATCGCGGTTCGGTACCGGCGGTCCGTCGGGAGGCTGCGTCCCTTTTCGACTTCCGGACAATACCCTCTCCTTGACCCTCTCCCTGCGTGCGGCGTGGCCATCCGCGTCGCCAAGGCCGGTCCATCGTACGGGGACCGCCCGGCATGGGAGTTTATTCGCAAGTACATTCATGTTCAACCTGACGCCCCTTCTCCGGTCGATCCGGGGCCTCGGGTTCGATACGTTGCCACAGAGGAACCAACCCTTTGCGGTCTCGATGAGGTCCACCATGTCCAACCTTCCCCAACTCGACTCCTTCGGTGCGCGCGCTTCGCTGGATGCTCCGGGCGGCCCTGTCGCGATCCGCGACCTGCGGGCCATCGCCTCGGCCACCGGGGGCGACCTGTCGCGCCTTCCGTTCTCGATCAAGGTCGTGCTCGAGAACCTGGTCCGGCACGAAGACGGACAGTCCGTGACGGCCGACGACATCGCGGCCATCGCAAACTGGGACGCGCAGTCCACGCCCGGCCGGGAACTCTCGTTCCGCCCCGCGCGCGTGCTCCTGCAGGACTTCACCGGCGTGCCTGCGGTGGTGGACCTGGCCGCGATGCGCGACGCGATGGCGGAACTCGGCGGCGACCCTTCCTCGATCAACCCGCTCATGCCGTGCGAACTCGTCATCGACCACTCGGTGCAGGTGGACTCGTTCGGCACGGCGCGGTCGTTCCTCATCAACGCGGAGCGTGAGTTCGAGCGGAACCACGAGCGCTACGCCTTCCTGCGCTGGGGGCAGACGGCGTTCGACAACTTCAAGGTCGTCCCGCCGGGCACGGGCATCGTCCACCAGGTGAACCTCGAGTACCTGGCCCGGGTCGTGTTCGACGACGCGGCGGGGGGCGAGCGCGTGGCCTACCCCGACACCGTCGTCGGCACGGACAGCCACACGACGATGATCAACGGCCTCGGCGTCCTCGGGTGGGGCGTGGGCGGCATCGAGGCCGAAGCGGCGATGCTCGGGCAGGCGCTCTCCATGCTCGTCCCGCGCGTGCTCGGCTTCCGGCTCCACGGACGGCTCCCGGACGGCGCCACGGCGACCGATCTCGTCCTTCGTGTGACGGAAGTCCTCCGCGGGACCGGGGTGGTCGGCAAGTTCGTCGAGTTCCATGGGCCGGGTCTGGCCGGCCTCTCGCTCGCCGACCGGGCGACGCTTGGCAACATGTCACCCGAGTTCGGCTCCACCTGCGCGATGTTCCCCATCGACGCGGAGACGCTCGCCTACCTGCGCTTCACGGGGCGATCCGACGAACAGGTCGCGCTCGTCGAAGCCTACGCCCGCGCCCAGGGCCTCTTCCACGATGAGGACACGCCCGCGGCGGAATACAGCGACCACGTGGAACTGGACCTCGCGACCGTCGAACCGGCGATCGCGGGCCCGAAGCTGCCGCAGCAGCGCGTGCCGCTGACGGAGAGCAAGCCGCGGTTCCTGGAGGCGCTCGACGGGCTGAAGGGGCCGGGCGCCGGGGGGGGCGGCCTCACGCAGATGACGGGCTGGTCCGGCGGGGCCGGGGACGGCGGCGTAGCGGTGGCCGAGGCCCCCGCCGGCGTCGCCGTGCGCATGACCGACGAACAGGGCGACGCGCACGAGTTCTCGCTCCACGACGGATCGGTCGTCATCGCGGCGATCACGAGTTGCACGAACACGTCGAACCCCTCGGTGATGGTCGGAGCGGGCCTCCTCGCCCGGAAGGCCGTCGAGGCGGGCCTCAGGCAGCGCCCGTGGGTGAAGACGAGCCTCGCCCCCGGATCGATGGTCGTGACGGAGTACCTCGAGGAAGCCGGGCTCATGCCGTACTTCGAGCGCCTCGGCTTCCACGTCGTCGGCTACGGTTGCACGACCTGCATCGGGAACTCCGGCCCGCTCCCGGCCGAGATATCGAGCGCGATCCGCGAGAACGACCTCGTCGCCTGCTCCGTCCTCTCCGGGAACCGGAACTTCGAGGGCCGCATCAGCCCCGATTCGCGCGCCAACTACCTCGCGTCGCCTCCCCTCGTCGTCGCGTACGCGCTCGCGGGCCGCATGGACATCGACCTGTACAGCGAGCCGCTGGGGACGAACGACCGGGGCGAGGAGATCTTCCTGCGCGACATCTGGCCCGGGCAGGACGAGATCGTCGAAGCCGTCCGCACCGCCGTGAAGACGGAGATGTTCCGCGCCAAGTACGCGGAGGTGTACGCGGGGGACGAGCGCTGGAACGCGCTGGAGACCCCCATGGGCGACCGCTTCGCCTGGGACGAGGCCTCGACCTACGTGCGCCAGCCGACCTTCTTCGCCGGCATGGCGAAGGAGGCTGCCGCACCCGGGGATATCGAGGGCGCGCGCTGCCTGGCGCTCCTCGGCGACGCCGTGACGACGGACCACATCTCGCCCGCCGGCGGGATCGCGCCGACCTCGCCCGCCGCGGACTACCTCCGTTCACACGGCGTGGCGCTCCGGGACTTCAACTCGTACGGGGCGCGGCGGGGAAACCACGAAGTGATGATGCGGGGGACGTTCGCGAACGTCCGGCTCAGGAACCTGATGGTGCCGGGCGTGGAGGGCGGGTTCACGCGCCACGTTCCGAGCGGCGAGCAGATGACGATCTTCGACGCCGCCGCGCGCTACCGGGAGGAGGGGACGCCGACGATCCTCCTCGGCGGTGCGCTCTACGGCTCGGGTTCGAGCCGGGACTGGGCGGCCAAGGGGCCCTTCCTCCTGGGCGTGAAGGCCGTCATCGCCGTGAGCTACGAGCGCATCCACCGCTCGAATCTCATCGGGATGGGGATCCTGCCCCTCCGCTTCCGCGACGGCGAGACGGCCGAGACCCTGGGGCTCACCGGCGGCGAGACCTTCCACATCGCGGGCATCGCAGATGGCGTGAAGCCGAAGGATGCGATCACGGTGAGGGCGGTCGCCGACGACGGATCGGAGACGCGTTTCGAAGCCATCGTCCGGCTCGACACGGAGGTCGAGGTGGACTACTACCGCAACGGCGGGATTCTACAGACGGTCTTGCGGCAGCAGTTGGAAGCCTGAGCCGGAGGGCGTCGGGCTGTCGTGGCCGGGACGTTCCCGCGGGAACGTCTTCCGGCGCCCGGCACCCGCTCAGGACCCTTTGATCGCGGCCTCCAGCCACCTGCGATCCGCCTTCCGCAGATGGTCGGGCGTCTCGGGTTCGTCGCGCCCTTCCTCGTCGCGGCTCCGGCCGCGCCGAATGCGGCGCGCGACGATGAACCCGCCGAGGAGAAAGGCCAGACCGGGACCAGCGTACACAAAGAGGTTCATCCCTTCGGCCCGGGGCTTGAGAAGGACCCAGGGGCCGTAGGCGTCCACGAAGTAGGCCTCGATCTCCTCCGGCGTGCGGCCCTCCGCGAGCATCGTCCGGATCACGTCCTGCATCTCGCGCGCGATGCGGGACGAGGACTCCGCGACGGACTGCTGGCGGCAGATGGGACAGCGCAGCGTGGCGCCGATCTCCGCCGTCTGCTGGTCGATTTCGGCGCTGTGGACCGCGTCGCCCGGGGCGGCCGGTCGCTCGACGCCGTCGAGGGCCCCGTCGACCGTCTGGGCGGCGGCGGGCGCGGCGAGCAGCACCGTGGCGAGAAAGGCGCCGCCCCACGCCCCGCGAGCCCCGGATCGCGAGTGGAACCGCATCAGCTTCCCGCCGCACCGGCGGCGTCGCGGGCGACGAGCAGCGAGTCCACGTTCCGCTCGACGAGATCCCACGTCACCGCGAGATCGTGCCGCAGCGCCACCACGCCATCGGCGCCGATGAAGTACGTCTCGGGCACCCCGTACACGCCGTATTCGATCGCCGTCCGGCTCCCCGGATCCGTGGCGAGCGGCCACTCCCCGCCCAGCTCCTCGATGAAGCGCATCCCGTTCTCGGGCGTGTCCTGGAAGAGGACGCCGATGAGCGCCACCTCCTCCGGGTCGTACGTCTCGCGCATCCGCACGAGCACCGGATGCTCGGCGATGCACGGGATGCACCACGAAGCCCAGTAGTTGAGCACGACGACCTTCCCCTCGAAGTCGCTCAGGCTCACCGAATCGCTCGGGTTGTAGAGGTTGGCGAGCCGGAACGCGGGCGCCTCGCGTCCCTCGAGCGCGGACGGAAGCCGCCGCTGGTCCTGGCCCAGCCCCCAGTAGAGGAGCGCCAGGACGGGCACGGCCGCCAGCGGCAGGGCCCACCGCCACAAGCCCCTCACGCCGCGGCCGCCGGATCGGCGAGCAGTTCGGCCCCCGCGGCCCGCACCCGGCTCCGGCCCCAGGGCCAGATCGCGATCAGCGCGCCCACGCCCATGATCATCCCCCCGATCCAGAGCCAGACGATGCCCGGGTTCACGATCGCCCGCACCGTCGCGTGCGCTCCGCTCTCCGGGTCCACCGCCATCAGCGTGAGGTAGAGGTCGCTCGTGAGCGAACTCTTCACGGCGGGTGTCGCGATGTTCTGCGCGGTCGCGGTGTAGAAGTTGATCCGTGGCTGCTCTTCGCCGATCTCCCGCCCGTTACGGTAGGCCGCGAACGTCGCGCCGATCACGAACCGATGCGGCTCCTCCCGCCCCCACACGTCGATGAGTTCCACCTCGTAGTCCTCGATCGCGAGCCGCTCGCCGGGCCGGAGCGTCATCTCCCGTTCCGTCTTCCACGTCCACGAGACGGAGATCGCGAGCGCGATGACGATCACCCCCACGTGTACGATGTAGCCGCCGTAGCGCTGGCCCGTGCGCGCGAACAGGTCCCGGAGCGCGCCGAGGAACGAGCGCTCCGCGATCCTCCGCCGCGCCGCGATCCCCTTGCGGAACTCGTCGGCGATCGTCGTCAGCACGAAGGCGGCGAAGGCGATCGTGAGGATGGGAAGGAAATACCCGACGCCGAGGGCGAAGGCGAGGAGCCCCGCCGCGGCCCCGACGATGGCCGGCCACACGAACGACCGCTTCAGCTGCTCCCGTCCCGCCCGCCGCCACGGGAGCGCCGGCCCGACCCCCATCAGGAAGATGAGCGCCAGCCCGATCGGGCTCGCGACCTGGTCGAAGTATGGTGGTCCCACGCTGATCCGGTCCCCTCGCAGCGCCTCCACGACGAGCGGCCACATCGTGCCCAGGAGGACCGTGAACGTGAAGCCCACGAGGAGGAGGTTGTTGAGGATGAAGGCGGACTCGCGCGAGGCAGGGCTCTCCACCTGACCCGGCGCCCGCAGGCGGTTGCTCCGCCACCCGATGAGGGCCAGCGACACGATCGCCACCACGGCGATGAAGGCGAGGAACACCGGCCCGATGACGCCCTCGGTGAAGGCGTGCACGGAGTCGATGACGCCCGACCGCGTGAGGAACGTCCCGAACAGGGTGAGGAGGAAGGTCGAGACGATCAGCGTGAGGTTCCACGTCTTCAGCATCCCCCGCCGTTCCTGGACCATCGCCGAGTGCAGGAAGGCGGTGGCCGTGAGCCAGGGGAGGAAGGACGCGTTCTCCACCGGATCCCACGCCCAGGCGCCCCCCCAGCCCAGGACCTCGTACGACCACCAGCCGCCGCCGATGATTCCCATGGTGAGGAAGGCCCACGCCGCGACCATCCAGCGCCGGGCGTCCCGCAGCCAGCGCGCCTCGACGTTCCCCCGCAGGAGCGCGGCGATCGCGAACGCGAAGGGCACCGTCATCCCCACGAACCCGAAGTAGAGCATGGGCGGGTGCAGGCCCATGAGCGGGTGGTTCTGAAGGAGGGGATTGGGCCCGGGGCCGTTGGCCGGCGCCGGATCCACGATGCCGAACGGATTCGCCGCCCCCGCCAGGAGTCCGAAGAAGAAGAGCTGTACGACGCCGATGACGGCGAGGACGAGCGGGGTCGTGCGGAGGCCGTGCGCGAGCCCGCCGCCGAGCGCGGTCAGGCGTTCCCCGGCTGCCCGGAGCGCGCCGAACTCGCGGCGGCGGGTGAAGGCGAAGAGCGCCCCGTAGCCGGCGAGGATCCAGCCCCAGAAGAGGATCGAGCCCTCGAGGCTGCTCCAGAGCGAGATCGCCGTGTAGTACGTCGGCGTCTCGCGGCTCCCTACGCGGGCCACGTACTCGACGCTGAAGTCGTGCGTGAGGAGGGCGACCTCCATGACGAGCATGCCGCCGGACATCGCGAAGAAGGCGAAGTAGGCGGCGCGGCGGGCCAGGGCCGCGGACACCTCCCCGCCGGAGCGTGACAGGCCGGCCCAGCCGCCGGCCACCGTGGCCAGGGCCGCCGCGAGGAGCGCCGCGATGACGGACGCGTAGCCGAGCGTGCTCAGCATCCGGCCACCCCGTACCGCTTCACCGGGTCGTCAGGAGTCTTCGAGGAGGGACTTGTAGACCTGGCCCGCGTCGCCCGCGTGCTCCGGAGGGGCGTATTCGTTGGAGTGTTTCACCATCAGGTTCGTGGCGCGGAAGACGCCATCGTTCCCGTAGGCCCCTTCAACGACGACCCCCATCCCCGGCTGGAACATGGAGGGGGGTGCGCCCGTGCTCTCGATGGGGATCTCGACGTTCTCCTCGCTGATCACGAAACGCAGCTCGGCGGACTCCGGATTCCAGTCCACGCTCCCCGGCTTGACCCGGCCTCCGAGCCGGATGGGCTGGTCGACGACTTCGACGCCGCGCGCCTCGAGTTCGGCGGGCGTGAGGAAGAACACCATGTTCTCGTTCAACCCGCCCGCCGCGAGCACCGTGATGGCCCCCGCGATCGCCGCGAGCCCCGCCAGCATCCAGAGTTTCCGTCTCACCGTTCCCTCGCCTTCAAAGACCACCGTGCGGAATGCCCCGCAAGATGCACACTCCGCCCCGCGCTTGCCACAGCACCGCCGAGGCGCGAACCTCGCGGGGTGGACTGGATTCGCCTCGAAGAAGGAGAAGCACTCCCAATGAGCCGGACCGTGGCGTGCCCGCGCTGCGGGAGCCCCGCGTCGGGCAACTTCTGCGCGCAATGCGGGGCCCCGCTCGTCCAGCGCGCGCTATGTCCGGCCTGCCAGGCGCCGCTCCGGCCGGATGCCCTCTACTGCACCGCATGCGGTACGCAGGTGGGCGCCCCGCCACGGAAGCCTCGCTCGGCCCTGCTCCCGTGGGTCCTCTCCGGCCTCGGGCTCGCCGTCTTCTCGGTGATGATCGCCGTGCTCGTCCAGCGGGGGAGCGTGACGCGCGTCGGGGACATGACGATGACGGGCGGTCTCCCGGGCGAGACGACGGGCGGCCCGCCCCCGGCCGGGGCGGCGGCGAACGGCGCCGGGGCCGCCGCCATGCCGAGCATGGAGGAACTCGCGGCCATGGGTCCGCGCGGCGTCGCGGACCGGCTCTTCGAGCGCGTGATGCGGGAACACGAGGGCGGCGACTTCGAGCGCGCCGCCTTCTTCATCGACATGGCGCTGCAGGCGTACGACGCCGTCCCTCCGGAAGAGATCGATGCCGATGCGCGGTTCCACGTCGGCCTCCTCCGGCTCCTCACGGGGGCGTCCGGTCTCGCCCGGGAACAGGCGGATGAGATCCTTGCCTCGCATCCGGACCACCTGCTCGGGCTCCTGCTCGCCGCGCGCGCGGCCGACTTCGAGGAGGACGCGGATGGCGCGGAGGCCTTCCGAGCCCGAATCCGGGCCCGGGTGGAGGAGGCCGGGGGGATCCCGGATCTCCCCGAATACCAGGCGCACCGGACGCTGATCGAAGGCGTGCTGCAGACGGACGGCGGAGAAGGAAGGGGCGGCGCGTGACCGGGTCGGGTGCGAACGGAAGCACGCCCGCGCAGGCCGTGAGCGGCCGCATGGCCGAACTGCGCGACGAGTTCGTCGACTTCATCTCCCAACTCGTGCTCGAGGAGTCCCCGTCCACCGACCCGCAAGCCCAGCGCGGCATCCGCGCGATCCTCACGGAGACCCTGAGCGACCTCGGTCTGGAAGTAGAGCACATCCCCGGACAGGCGAGCGGAGGTCACCTGCTGGCGCGGAGCGGCGGGACGGCGGACGGACGGGCCGCGGCGGACGGACCGCAACTTCTCGTGGGACACATGGACACCGTGTGGCCCATCGGCACGCTGCGGGAAATGCCGGTCCGGGT
>NZ_CANPWG010000017.1 GCF_947581915.1 Candidatus Palauibacter scopulicola | reverse complement strand
GTGCCCGTGATGGCCATGTGCACCGCGCCGACCTGGATCTGCTCGAAGGCCACGCGCTCGCCGCCGAGCTGCCCGGACGGATAGATGACGACCCGGAACCGTCCGTCCGTGCGCTCGAGCATGAGATCCCGGAAGCGCTCCGCCATGAGGTGGAACTCCGAGCCGGTCGAGAGCACGTGGGAGAAGCGAACGTCCCAGTCGGCCGCGTCCGCATCGGCCGGTGGGTCGGAATCCCCGCGGCCGGGGCCGCCGCACGCCACCAGTATCAGCGTCGCCACCAACGGGAGCGTGGCCGCCGCGCCCCGGGGGAAGCTGGACCGGATCTGCGCAGAAGGCGCCATCACGAACCGGTCAGGCGCCCCAGATCGTCTGGCCGCCGTCGATGAACAGGCTGGCGCCCGTCACCAGTCGCGCTTCGTCGTTCGAGGCGAGGTACACGACTGCCCCCACAACATCGTCGGGTAGCCCGATCTTCCCGAGCGGGATGCGGGCGAGGCGCCGCTCGCGGAAGTCGTCCCGCGCGATGTCGGCGCGGTTCAGGTCGGTCTCGATCAGCCCCGGCGCGACGGCGTTCACCCGGATCCCGTGCGGCGCGAGTTCGAGCGCCATCTGCTTCGTGAGCATCTCGACGCCCGCCTTCGAGACGCAGTAGTGGGTGAGGTCAGGGGCGGCCACCGCCTGCCCGGCGGAAGACACGTTGACGATCGCCCCCGCCGTCCCGCCCTCGACCATGCAGCGTCCGACGGCCTGACCGACCAGGAAGTATCCCTTCAGGTTGACCCCCTGGATGGCGTCCCACTCCTCCTCGCCGATCTCGAGGAACGGGGGGCGCCTCAGGATCCCCGCGTTGTTCACAAGGATCTCGAGACCACCCAGGAAGTCGTGGGCCTCCGTGACGAAACGCTCGACGTCGGAACGGGAATCGGTCGATCCCTCTACCGCGACCGCGCGACGCCCCATCGCCTCGATCTCACGGATCGCGTTCTCGGCCTCCTCACGACTCCGACGGAAGTTGACCGCCACGTCCGCCCCCTCGCGCGCCAGTCCGAGCGCGATCGCCCGACCGATGCTCCGCGAGCCGCCGGTAACCAGAGCACGCTTGCCGTCAAGGCGCATGGGCGACCTGACCGGCGGAGGTCACGGAGCGAAGCTCAGCTCGTTGCAAGTTCGTACTCGCGCACGAGCACATCGGCAGGCAGGCTCCATTCCGCAGCCAGCACGCGAATCATGGCCAGGGAGAGGGGGCGGCGACGGCGAAGGACCTCCGATGCGTGAGACTGTGAGCCGATCAGCGCCGCCAAGTCCTTCTGCCGCAGTCCTCGGGCCTCCATGACGTGGCGGATCGCCGAAATCGGGTCCGGAGCCTCGATGCTCCAGTTCTCCGCCTCATATCTCTCGACCAGGGTCACCAGAACCTCCAAGCGGTCGGATTCGGGAGTCCCCGGGGTTACACCCATTAGGCTGTCGATCTCGGCAAGCGCCGCGTCGTAATCGGTCTCGTCCCTGATGGGCCGGATCATCTCGCGTTCCTCCTACACGTGGGAAGCATCGAGGCGATCATACTCGGCGTGGGTGCCGACGAACCTCACGAAGCCGATTCGACGCCGGTAGTCGAACCGAATGATCAGCCGATACCTGTTCCCGCCAACGTTGAACACCACCCGGTCGTCGCCGACGATGCTGGCGTTTCCGTACACGGCCTTGGCGTCCGCGGGCGACGACCAGTCGGCCTTCCGGGCAACCGCGTACCATGCTTTGAGTGGCTGTTCTGCTCTGGGCTCTCCCTCCCAATAGGCCCGCAGCGTCCTCTTGGCGATGATCCGCATGGTGCGCAAGATAGCTATCCCGATTCGGGATGGATAGCTCCTGTGCGCCACTTCCCGCCTGCGCGGTTCTCCCGGACGGCAAGAGTCTGTGTATCCGGCTTGGCCGAAGGTGCTGGCCGGTTGTCGGCATCAACGGGGATTCGCATCTTTCCAGGACGCGAGAAAAAGGAGCCCCCAATGCCCCGCGGACCGGCAGAGACCGTGATCAAGATCGTCGTCGGTTTCTTTCTCGGCATCGCGTGTTACTACGCGTTCGAGAACATCACGGCCCCCGAATGGACCGACTCCGTGGAAGCCGCGATGGAAGGCTGCAGAAACCAGGGAATGGGTACGCGATTCCGGGTCAAGGAGCATGAGCTCATAGAGTTGGAATGTGTGCCCCTTGAAGGGCGAAGAGAGTCGCAGCAAGACGGAGCTGAGGGCTCTCTCCAGTAGTAAGTCAAACCCTCCCCCGGAGCGATCCATGAGGCCCACGGCTCGTCTCGGACTCGCCTGTTCGCTGGCATGCCTCTCCACACTGACGGCTGCGCTGATTCCGGGCGTGACCCGGGGCGCGGCGGGGCAGTCGTTTCCCTCTGACGATCCGGTCATCCGGGCGATCTGGGCCGAGGGGGTCGAGCGCTCGCAGGTCTACGAACTCGGCCAGGTGATGATGGACTCCATCGGGCCGCGGCTCACCGGGTCGCCCGCGATGGCCGGCGCCAACGACTGGGCGCTGGCGAAGTACGCGGAGTGGGGCATCGAGGCGTACAAGGAGCAGTACGGCACCTGGCGCGGGTGGGATCGCGGGATCACCCACATCGATCTCATCGCGCCGCGCGTGCGCACGCTCGAGGGCATGGCGGCCGCGTGGAGTCCGGCCACGGACGGCCCCGTCGAGGGGGAGGTGGTGATCCTGCCGGACGCGGACAGCCCCGGAGCCTTCGAGGCAGCGCTGTCGGAGATGCGCGGCAAGTTCGTGCTGGTCTCGCGCCCGGAGCCGAGTTGCCGCGCGCCCGAAAACATGGAGTGGTTCGCGCGGCCCGAGACGACGGACCGCATGGCGGCCGAGCGGGAGCGCACCATCGCCGACTGGGCCGAGCGCGTCGGGAACACGGGGTTCGCTGCGCGCTCGCTGCCGGAAGCGCTGAGCGCGGCCGAGCCCGCCGGGATCATCCGCTCGCAGTGGTCCGAGGGCTGGGGCGTCACCAAGATCTTCGGCACCCGCGCGGAGCGGGCGCCGGTCCTTGACCTGAGCTGCGAGGCGTACGGGCTCCTGTACCGGCTGGCCGAGAACGGTCAGGGGCCGGTGCTGCGCGTCGACGCGCAGGCCCGCTTCCTGGGAGAGGTACCGGTCTCCAACGCCTTCGCCGTGATCCCCGGTAGCGCCGAACCCGAGGAGTACGTGATCCTCGGAGGCCACTTCGATTCATGGGACGGCTCCGACGGCGCGCTCGACAACGGCACCGGCGCCGTCGCGATCATGGAAGCGATGCGCATCCTGAAACACGCCGTCCCGAACCCCCGCCGCACGATCATCGGCGCCCTCTGGAACGGCGAGGAGCAAGGCCTGAACGGCTCACGCGCCTTCGTCGAGGACCATCCCGAGATCCTCGAGCGCACCCACACCGTGTTCAACGTCGATCACGGGAACGGCCCGGTCACCTTCATCCCCATGCAGGGCTTCTCCGGCGCCGCGGGGCGCTTCGGCGAGTGGCTCGCGCGGATCCCGAGCGAGCTGTCCGACCTCGTCACCCTCCAGGTCCCGGGGATGCCCGAGTCCGGCGGGACGGACCACGCCTCCTTCCTGTGCGCGGGGGTGCCCGCCTTCAGCTTCCACGTCGGCGCCGGCCGCAGCGAGATGAACATCGCCGACAACCGCTGGGACACGAGCACCTACACCTGGCACACCAACCGCGACACCTTCGACAAGATCGTCTTCGAGGACCTGCGCGACGACGCCGTGATGACCGCGATGTTCGCCTACCTCGCCTCCGAGGACCCGGACCCGATGCCCCGCGACCGCCGCACGATGCCGCCCGGCTCCCAGTGGCCCGACTGCCGCCCCCCGGCCCGCAGTTTCGGGCCATCCTGAAGCCTCCCGGAGGGGCGACACGAGATGGCCAAGTACTAATTTGACACGAATTAGTACATCATTAGTACTTGGCGCATGGTCAGCGGGCGCGGGGTGCCTTCGCGTCGAGGTTCAGGGACCAGTTGTGCCACTTGAGATCCGGCGAAGCGCCCAGGGATCGGTAGAAGCCCTCGGCCGCGCGGTTCCCATCCATGACCGTCCAGATCAGTTCGGTCGCGCCGATGGACTCGGCGTGCGATCTCACCGCCGCCATCAGAGCCTTCCCCGCCCCGCTGTTCCGTGCCGCCTCTTCAACGAACAGCTCCTTGAGCACGACCTTCGGCCGCAGCGTGTAGGTCCACGGAATCGTGTAGACCACGGCCATCCCGACGAGATCACCGTCCTCTTCGGCCACGAGCGCCGTGAACAGACGGTCGTCTCCGAACCCATGCTCGAGCACGCTCTCCCGCGTCACCGCGAAGTCGTCGATGTACTCCTCAAACCGCGCCAGCCCCCGCATAAGTTCAAGCAACCGATCCACATCCCGCTTCTCAGCCAGTCTGACGCGCATATGATGGCACCTCTGTCCTCGAGGAAATGTGTTGAACAACCGACCGCCCGCTGCACGATCGCCCGGACAACGCGGATTCGGCGAGAGGGGCGAAGCCCGTCGCGAGCCCACCGACAACGCCGCCCGGCAGCATCTGCCCAGTGAGCGGGCGAAGCCCCCCGCGAGCAACCCACAATCCCACCCGGCACCTCTGCCCAAAGAGGAAGTGCCCGGGAGGCCATTCGGTTGACCCGGGAGAATTTGGCCAGCGAAGGGGAGCGAAGCTCCACGAGCGCCCGAATTCTCGCGGGAGCAGGCTCGACGCCCGAAGGAAGGAGAGCATGCGCCCGGGAGAATTCGAATCCCCAACCTCCTGATCCGTAGTCAGGTGCTCTATCCAGTTGAGCTACGGGCGCTCGGAGCCGATCAAGCCGCAACCAGCGATGTCGTGCCGCGGGGCGCTGGCCCCGCGTTGCTGCATGCCCAGGAGAGGATTCGAACCTCCACGTCCGTAATAGGACACTAGCCCCTCAAGCTAGCGCGTCTGCCAGTTCCGCCACCTGGGCCTGAAATGCTCGGGGGGGGAGTCGAACCCCCACGGGAGTTTAATCCCACAGGATCCTGAATCCTGCGCGTCTGCCATTTCCGCCACCCGAGCCTGCGCCCCTGAACCATCCGGTCCCTGGGAGCCGTCCCCAAGAACCGGTGCCGCTGGCTCAGCCGGGCCGAGTGCGCCCGACAGGATTCGAACCTGTGACCTCTTGCTCCGGAGGCAAGCGCTCTATCCAGGCTGAGCTACGGGCGCAGACACGAAACGCGCCGCCGAAAGAGGCGACGCGCCGTGCGGGAGAAACTAACGAGCCCGGAGCGTAACGTCTACCTTGAACCCTCGACCCTACTCCTTGAAGAGATCGGAGTGGCTGCCGGTGCGGACCAAGTGCAGTTCGTCACCCCTGATACGGTAGATGACGAGCCAGTCCGGTTCGACGTGCGCCTCCCGGTAGCCCTTCCAAGTGCCCCGCAGCGGATGGTCGCGATGGCGCGCGGTCAACGGCTCCTGCTTGATCAGCAACGCCAACAGCATCCGCAGCTTGCCAAGATCCTTGCCACGCTTCCGGGCTCTTTTGACGTCGCGTTTGAACCGCGCCGACCGAACCGGGGTCAGCAAATCAGATGTCGAGGTCCCGGAACAACTCCTCAGCGCTACCGAAGCGCCGGCCTTTGCCCTCGTCCAGCTCCTTCATGGCCGCAAGTGTAGACGAATTCGGCACCTGAACGGCGAAGGGCAGTCGCTGCTCGTCAGCTACGCGGAGCAGCAACAACCTGATCGCGTCGGACATGGTCAGGCCCATGGCCGTGAGCGCCTCGGTAGCGCGGGCTTTGGTGTCGCTGTCGATCCGGGCGCGCACAACGGTGTCGGTACTCATGTGGACCTCCCTTATGTAGCTGCATTGTAGCTACAACTGACGGCCGGAACAAGATTCGATGCGGGCGTCGGAGCCGGTCCGTTACGGCGATCCGGATGAGGTTGCGGCCGTGTCGTCGATCGCGTCGATGACGAGGTTGAGCAGGCCGTCGATCGCGCCTCCCGGGATCCAGCGCGCGACGACGACGAGATCGTTCACCGGGTCGCAGTAGATCATGTTCGTGCCGTTTCCGAGATGGGCCCACGCTTCCGCGGGCGCGCTCGGATAGCGCTTGTTCCCCTCCTCGTCTGCGACGTTGAGCATGAAGTTCATGAAGCCGTAGGAGCCGTTCGCCGGGCCCGGCGTCGTCGCGAGGTCGAACCATTCCTCGGACAGGAGCTGCCGGTCTCCCCAGGTCCCGCGCCGCAGCGTGAACAGGCCGAAGCGCGCCTGGTCGCGGGCGCTGATGAACATGCCGCCGCCCCAGTGGCCGCCGCCGCTCACCGACTGCACGCGACGCCCGTCGACCGTGACCCAGGAGTTCTCGTAGCCGTGCCAGCGCCAGGTCGGGGAGGCGCCGATCGGTCCCATCACGCGCTCGTGCAGGACCTCGGGCAGCGGGCGTCGCAGGACGCTCATCGCGGCGAGCGCAAGGAGATTCACGCGGGTGTCGTTGTACTCGTACACCGTGCCGGACGGGTGGCGCGCCCGCGTCATCCACGTGTCGGGGTCGCCGCTCGGACGGTCGGCCCAGTCGGGCTTGCCCCACAGCGTGCCCTCCCAGTCGGACGTCTGCCGCAGGAGGTCGTCCCACGTGATCGTGCGGTTGTGCTCGGACTCGAACATCGTCGTCGGGTCGGGCCTCCCGAACCCGACGCGGTCCACGCCGGGTTCGCCGTCGCCCGGCGGCACGTCGATCGGGGCCATGTACTCGCGCACGGTGTCGTCGAGCGAGCCGATGAGCCCCTCATCCCACGCGAGTCCCACGGACGTCGAGAGGAAGGACTTGGTCACGCTGTAGGTCATGTCGACGCGCTTCGTGTCCCCCCACTCCGCGACGATGTAGCCGTGCCGCACGATCATCCCCGCCGGCCCGCCCCGCACGTTGAAGGGTCCGATCCCCTCGCCGAGCGGTTCGCGCCCGAAGCTCCGGCTGTGCTGGAACTCCCGGTCGCGCGCCTGGCTCGTCTCGTGGTCGAGCGCGTATTCGACCGCCGCCTGGACGCCCGCCGCGTTCATCCCCACCTGCTCCGGAGTGCGCGTCTCCCACGCGTCCCCGCGCGCCGGCACGTACTGCGCGGCCCCAACGTCCGGAAACGCGACCGTCGCTGAAACGGCAAGAAGACCAGCCCAAAGCACGCCACGGCGCGTGCGAATCATGCTCCGCATGAGAACCTCCTGATTCAGACCGAGTACGGGTGGCATCGTAACGACTGGCACCGCGCGGGTACACGTGCGGGCCGTGGACGCGCAGGACCAGCAGCGGGGATTCCGGCCATCAGCCCCCCGCGCCCGCCTTCCGCAGCCCCTCGATGTCGATCTTCCCCATCTTGAGCAGCGCGTCCATGACCCGCGTCGGGTCGGCGCTCATGAGCTCGCCCATGTTCGCCGGCACCACCTGCCAGGACACCCCGAAGCGGTCGTCGAGCCAGCCGCAGTAGCCCTCGCGGCCGCCTTCCGCCAGCGTGCTCCAGTAATGGTCGATCTCGTCCTGGGACTCGCAGTTCACGACGAAGGAGATCGCAGGGGTGAACTTGAACATCGGGCCGCCGTCGATCCCCTGGAACGTGCGTCCGGCCAGCTCGAACACCACGAACGAGTTGCCCTTGGCCGGGCCGCCGCTCACCGTCGAGACCTCCACGATCCGGGAGTCCGGGAAGAGGGAGACGTAGAACTCGGCCGCTTCGACCGCGCGGTCTTCGAACCAGAGGCAGGTGCCGATACGGTCAGCTTTGGGCATCGTTGTCTCCTTCGTCGGTGGGCGATTCTCGAGAGCGGCGAGGTCGCCCAGTTCCGGCGGGATGGGGCCCGTCAGCGTCGCCACCGGAACCGCCCGAGCCAGCGGCGGACCCAGCGGATGGAGACGCTCGAGCCGACCGCGAGCACGCTCGCCAGCAGGTCGAACCCGATGTCGAACCAGTCGAACGTGCGGCTCGGCACGAAGAACTGGATGCACTCGTCCAGTACGCCCACCGCCGTCGTCATGGCGATGGCCAGTACGGCCGGCACCGGAACGCGCTTGCCGTGGGTCATCCGTTCCACCAGGGCCTCGTGGATGATGAGCGCCAGCACCGCGTACTCGATGAGATGGGAACGCTCCGCGGCATCGATCCCGCGGGCAAAACCGATGATGGCGATGGCCGCGACGCCCAGCGCGAAGCCGACCTCCACGCCGCGCGACCCCTCCCTCAGCCCCTGCACCAGGATCGCGATCCCGATCAGGAGCATGCCGGCGCTGAACATGGTCGGCGTGAGTTCGAGCAGCCCGCTCTCCCGCAGCGCGTCTGCCAGCGTACGCGCGAGATCGGCCGTCGCGTAGATCGCCACGACCACGGCCAGCGCCCAGATCCACAGGCGCCTCTCCCGGTTGGACGAGAAGAGACCGGGCTCGCCGCCGGTCATGATGTGGGGCAACGTTTCACGAAGCGTTGCTACGCAACTTCGCGTGGACGGATGGTTTCGAGTGCGTCACCGACAACTCGCTCGGCCAGCACAAGTTCGTAGCGATCCTGAAGGTTCATCCAGCTCTGGGCGTCGGTACCGAAGTACCTTGCGAGCCTCAGCGCCGTCTCCGCCGTGATACCGCGCCGACCGCGCACGATCTCGTTGACTCGTGCGGGGGTCACTCCGATAGCCTTCGCCAGAGCGTTGGAAGACAGCGCAAACGGCTCCATGAAGTCGTGTTTCAGGATTTCGCCGGGGTGTACAGGATCCAGCTCAATCATTGGCTTATCTCCGCTAGCGATGGTAGTCAACGATCTCCACGTCGTACGCGTTTCCGCGCTCGAAGCGGAAGCACAACCGCCACTGATCGTTGATGCGGATGCTGTAGGTGCCCTCTCGCCGACCCTTCAGGGCCTTGAGACGATTCCCGGACGGAACCCGGAGGAACTCCAGCGTCGCCGCCGCGTCCAATTGCGCCAGCTTCCTTTGCGCGACTCGCTCGAAGGCCGCGAACCGGGGCACCCGATAGCCGGCCGCAAGCTGCTCGGTGTCCCGGCAACGAAAGCTCCGAATCATCCGCCATGCTATATCGCATATCGATATACGGCAAGCCCTATGCTGGGGAACGTCATCGGCACCCCGTGAATCATCGACCAACTGGCCGTATCATGAGTTCCTGCGTCGGCTGGAGGTTCACGCATGAAAAACAAGAAACAATCTGCACGGATCATCGGTAGCCTACGCGGCTCGGTGAGGATCATCGGGGACATCATGAGCACAGGCGTCCGCTGGGACGCGGAGCGGGAAGGACCGTACGATGAGGACAATCAGGATTCGCGCGCGCGACCGGAAGACAAGCCCCGCGAGTAGCGTCGCCGGCATGCTCGTCGCGGTGGCGGTGGTCGCCGCGGTGTCGATCCCCGTCGCGCTCGCCCAGGATGGCGGCGCGGTGCCGCGCACGCCGGACGGGCGGCCGGACCTGCAGGGGAACTGGACGAACGGGACGATCACGCCCATCGAGCGGCCTCAGGGGTTCGAGGCCGTGCTCACGCCCGAGCAGGTCGCCCAGATCGAGGGCGGCAGGCAGGAGTGCATCGAGGCCCACTCGGGATCCAGCGATCCGGACCGTGACGCGCCGGCGGAGGGCGGCATCGCCATCGGGTGCGACTTCATCCTTGAGGCGGCGGCCGGCGGCACCGGCGGCTACAACCTCTTCTACCTGGACCGGGGGGATCAGGTCGCCGTCGTGAACGGAGAACCGCGCAGTTCCCTCCTCATGGTGCCGGAGGACGGCCGCATCCCCGCGCGCACCGCCGAGGCCCAGCAGCGTCTCGGCCAGCTCATGGCCGCCCGCGGCCGGCACGGGGAGTACGACAACCCCGAGAACCGACCCCTCTCCGAGCGCTGCGTCGTCTCGTTCGGGTCCAACGCCGGCCCTCCGATGCTCCCCAACTACTTCTACAACAACAACTACACGATCGTGCAGACCCCCGACCACGTCGCGATCATGACCGAGATGGTGCACGACACCCGAATCATCCCGATCGGCGCCGCGCCCGAAGCCGGGGACGTGGCCGCGGACGGCGGGCCAAAGCCGTTCCCCGATGCGATCCGGCCCTGGTTCGGGGATTCCCGCGGCTGGTGGGAGGACGACACCCTCGTCATCGAGACGACGAAGCTCAACCCGCAGCAACTCACCGCCTACCGCGAGTTCTTCGGCGCGAGTCCGAACATGAAGATCACCGAGCGGCTCACGCGCGTGGACGCGAACACGGTCAACTACGAGTTCCTCATCGACGACCCGGACACGTGGGAGACCCCGTGGGGCGGCGAGGTGCCGTTCGTGAAGATGGACGACCTCCTCTACGAATACGCCTGCCACGAGGCGAACTACGCGCTGGAAAACGTGTTGCGCGGCGCGCGCGCGCAGGAGCGCGAGAACCCGTAAGGCGCGAGCCTACCCCTGAGAAGCGAGGCGAGGCGGCCGGCGGAACCAGGAGCGGGGGGAGAATGCGCCGTCAGGGAGTCGAACCCCGAACCTACTGATTAAGAGTCAGTTGCTCTGCCAATTGAGCTAACGGCGCGTACCATGGAGCCGAGGGGATTCGAACCCCTGACCTCTGCAATGCCATTGCAGCGCTCTCCCAGCTGAGCTACGGCCCCGCGATTGAACGTCTCTTGCCGGCGGATGGGCTGTATCCGCTCCCGTCCGCTCCAGTACCCCCAAGGGGAATCGAACCCCTATCTCCACCTTGAAAGAGTGGTGTCCTAGCCGTTGGACGATGGGGGCTCGTTGCCGCTGTCGTCCCCTTCTGCCACGCGCCCGCCAGGACTCGAACCTGGGACCCCCGGCTTAGAAGGCCGGTGCTCTGATCCAACTGAGCTACGGGCGCCCGTCATCCCGTTCCAAGCTGCTCCAAGCTCGCGGCGGGATTTGAACCCGCGACCTCATCCTTACCAAGGATGCGCTCTACCCCTGAGCTACGCGAGCCGACAGGGGCGGAGGGACTCGAACCCCCAACCGCCGGTTTTGGAGACCGGTGCTCTACCAATTGAGCTACGCCCCTCTGCCGCTTCCCGCGAACCGGCCGTCGGCGGCCCGTGGCAAATGGCTGGGGGCGGAGTCGAACCGCCGACACCGGCGTTTTCAGCGCCGTGCTCTACCGCCTGAGCTACCCAGCCCTGTGGCAGCCTGTGGCAAGAGCCCCGCTGCCTACTCCGGGGGTGGGATTCGAACCCACGACCTAGTGGTTAACAGCCACCCGCTCTGGCCACTGAGCTACCCCGGATCGTACCCCGATCCCGCAAAAGGGATCGGAGAGCAAAACGCCTCGCCCCGCAGCTTTGCGAGGCGAGGCGAGAGATAGCGGGGGCAGGATTCGAACCTGCGACCTTCGGGTTATGAGCCCGACGAGCTACC
>NZ_CANPWG010000016.1 GCF_947581915.1 Candidatus Palauibacter scopulicola | reverse complement strand
CGGACGAGAACTAGCTACGTCGTAGAGAGGGGCGAGGGTTGCTCTCCCGCCGGCACCGATCAGTAAGGAGAAGTTCTTCGCATGGGCGTCGGTCCCACCGATGATCCAGTTCAGTGCAAGTGCGCGGACGAAGGTCCGGAGATCGTCCCCGGGGCGGCTGGAGTAGGTCCGAATTGCCAGGACCATGCGGCCGCAGCCGGGACCGCCGTCGCTCTCGTACTTGGCCGTCGGAGCCAGACCCAGAACTTGGCAGAGATCTTCCTGGTGGACTCGCACGATTCCGTCAACAGTGCTTACCCGGTCGTACCGTTCCACCACGAGCGCCGGCTCTTCGCCGAAACGATGTACCCGCGAGCGAGCCGCCGGGATTCCGAGCGCGCGGGCCAGCGTCAGGCAGAGGTATTCGTTCTCGCAGTGCCCGGGAAAGCCGGGAGCCGGAGGTTTCAGAATGTGTGTCGTGGGCGTTCGACCGCGAGGCACTCCCCATCGCCCGTCGGCGAAGAACAGAGCCGTCTTGGCCTGCGCACCTGCCAAGCTGAACCAACCGGCATCCCCGGGGAGACGCCAGGCGCTCCCGTCCTCGTTCAGCGCGCCCACGCGGGCGCCGACCTGCTCCTCCGTCAGCCAGTCGACCGCTTGGGTTTGCGCGCCCAGCAGGCGGTCGACGCGGTCCGGCGCCGCAAACTGGACTCCACCGGGACAATCCTCGCCCGTAGCCCGCAGCAGGGAGAACGCGCTGCGTGCGGAGACGTGGAAGTGCCTGGCCCACCGAGCGAGCACATTCTCGTTGTCGGGCAGGAGTCCCCACAGCCACGGTTCGATGACGTCGTGGCCGTATTCGGCACCGGCGAGAGGCATCGACAGGGAAAGCGGGTACGCGTCCCACGTTTGGCGCCACGCCTCATCGTACGAGAAAGCGAGCCGCCCTCGCTCTTGGCGCATGACGTAGCCCATGACCTCCCCGTTCGCTACCGCGACGAGGCGTTCGGTCACGGTGCCGGGTCTTCGTGGGCCCTGACGACCGCCTCAATGTCGGGGACCGCGATCCGGACTCGGGAACTGGAGGGCTCCAGGATGCCTTCACCGTGGATCGACAGCGACACGTCGAGTGCCGCAAGCACCTGAAACACCTTGCCCAGTTCGGCCCTCGGTTTGCCGGCTTCGATGGCCACGATCCACTGTCGGCCAACCCCGGCCGCACGTGCAAGGTCCGCCTGTGTCATTCCTCGCGCATGCCTGGCCTTGCGGATCAGCAGCCCAAGTTCGATGGATGTGCGAAACTGCATTTCCTACCTGTCCGCCAAGAGGTCACGACCACCAAACGGAAATGTAGCCGATCGACGACATTTGTGCGATGTCGTCGATCGAGTACAAAACGCCGAATGTCTACGAACGGCGACAAAAGTTTGACAGCGGGAGCCCTGTCGGAGCACCTTCTTCGGCCGCGCGTACCGGACGTCTCGGCAGCCCCGCCAGCACCCCGGTAGCCGGCACCCGGAGAGGTGGCAGAACGGCAATGCACCGGTCTCGAAAACCGGCGCCCTCACGGGCTTGGGGGTTCGAATCCCCCCCTCTCCGCTAGACGGGGTTCGAACCGAGCGACCGAAGGGAGCGAGCTCGGCGAGCGGCTGTCGTCCTAGTGAAAGCGTGGGGAGTTACCTAAATTGGGGGGATGACCCCTCTGCCGGCCGTGAACCGGTGAATCTCGCCTGCGTCGCGCTCGCCTTCACCGTGTGCTTTGGCACCCGCTGCTGGATCCTGGACGGACCGCGCGTCACCGAGATCGATGAAGCCTCCTCCGACACCCTCCAGAGTTGGTACGTCGGCGATTTCGGCGCCGACACGCTATGGGTTGGCGAGAATGGCCGGATCGTCCATGCCATGAACCGGGAGACCGGCGAACGGGCGACCATCGACCGGATGCTCGTGCGGGTCACCCGTCATGGCGGAGGAGATTCGCAGACACCCGCCCGACCCCGGAGCCGACGCGACCCCCGCTAGCGCCGCCCTCTAACGGTCCTGGTACGGGGCCGGATCCGGGGCGCCCGCCGCGGCGAACCCGGCGAGCCTCAGGCGGCAGGAGTCGCACTCCCCACAGGCCGCGCCCACCGCATCGGGATCGTAGCAGCTCCGCGTCATCCCGTAGTCGACCCCCAGCGCCAGCCCGCGCCGGATGATCTCCGCCTTGGTGAGGTCGATCAGAGGTGCATGGATCCGGAACGGCCGACCCCCTTCCACGCCCGCCCTGGTGGCGAGGGCGGCGAGTTTCTCGAACGCGTTGAGGAACTCGGGACGACAGTCGGGATATCCGCTGTAGTCGACGGCGTTCACGCCGATGAAGATGTCGGACGCCCCGAGAACCTCCGCCCACGCGAGCGCCATCGACAGGAAGATCGTGTTCCGCGCCGGAACGTAGGTGATGGGGATGTCCTCGGGGTCGGGAGACCCGGGCCCGCCCTTGGGAACCTCCAGGTCATCGGTGAGCGCCGAACCCCCGAACGCGCGCAGATCAACGGCCGCGATCACGTGCCGGGTCACCCCCATCGCTTCCGCCAGGCGACGGGCGGCATCCACCTCGCGCTCGTGTCTCTGCCCGTAGCGGAGCGTAAGCGCACAGGGCCGATATCCCTGCTCCGCCGCGATCGCCAGCGCGGTCGCCGAGTCCAGCCCACCGCTGAGGAGGACCACCGCCCTGCGGACCATCCATCAACCGTAACACGATTTCGCACAGCGCGGCAATGCATGGTAAAGTGGGGCCGGAAGCGGCCCAAACGCGGAAGGAGAACCGATGCGGATCCGGTCACCCGGCCGGGGCGACGCGCTGCTGCTGGTCGACGTGCAGAAGGATTTCCTCCCCGGCGGGGCGCTCGCCGTCCCCGAAGGCGATGCCGTGATCCCGCCGCTGAACGAAGCGATCCGCGTCTTCTCCGAAGCGGGTCTCCCGATCTTCGCGACGCGCGACTGGCACCCGCCGGATCACTGCTCGTTCGTCGAGCAGGGCGGTCTCTGGCCGCTTCACTGCGTCGCGGGGACGAACGGCGCGGCGTTCCCGGAGTCCCTGCGGCTTCCCGCCTCGGCCGTCGTGATCTCGAAGGCCGACGACCCGGCCGCCGAGGCCTACTCCGCGTTCTCGGGCACCGACCTCGCCGACCGCCTCTCGGATCGGGGCGTCACGCGCGTCTTCGCGGGCGGCCTCGCGACCGACTACTGCGTGCTCAGAACCGTACTCGACGCCCGGGCGGGCGGCCTGGATGTGGTCCTGCTGTTCGATGCCGTGAGAGCCGTGAACGTCGAGTCGGGCGATGGGGCCCGCGCGATCGACCGCATGCAGGCGGCAGGCGCGAACTTCGCCCCCACGCGAACGGTCCTGGCCGGGGGATAGCGAACGATGGCGGCAGGCGCCCTGCTCACGGACCTGTACCAGCTCACCATGCTCAAGGCGTACTGGGAACACGGCATGCGCGAGACCGCCGTGTTCGAGTTCTTCGTCCGCCGCCTCCCCCCGAATCGGAACTTCCTGCTGGCCGCGGGCCTGGCGCACGCCCTCGACTACCTCGAAGGCCTGCGCTTCGAACCCGACGAACTCGAGTGGATCGGCGGCCAGCCCGGCTTCCCCTCCGCCTTCGTCGACTGGCTCGCCGATCTGCGCTTCAACGGCGACGTGGACGCCATGCCCGAGGGCACCGTCTTCTTCCCCGAAGAACCCCTGCTGCGGGTCACCGCGCCGCTCCCCGAGGCGCAACTCGTCGAGACGCGCCTCATCTCGCTGCTCAACTACGCCTCCCTCATCGCCTCGAGGGCGGTCCGCTTCAGGCTCGCGGCCCCGAAAGCCCGGCTCGTGGACTTCGGTCTGCGGCGGGCGCACGGCTCGGAGGCGGGGCTCCTCGCCGCCCGGGCCGCCTACATCGCCGGCTTCGACGGCACCGCCACCGCGCTCGCCGGAAAGCGCTGGGGGATTCCGACCTTCGGCACCATGGCCCACTCGTTCATCCAGGCGCACGACAGCGAGGCCGACGCCTTCATTCGCTTTGCCCGCGCCCACCCCGACAACACGGTGCTGCTCATCGACACCTACGACACCGGGGCGGGGGCGTCGAAGGTCGTCGAGATCGCGCCCGGCCTCCGCGCCGAAGGCATCGAGATCCAGGCGGTGCGGCTGGATTCCGGAGATCTCGCCGCCCACGCACGGCGCGTGCGCCGGATCCTGGATGAGGGGGGTTGCCCCGAGGTCCGCATCTTCGCGAGCAGTTCGCTCGACGAGCACGATGTGGCCCGGCTGGCCCACGCTCCGATCGATGGCTTCGGCGTGGGGGCCGCTCTCACGGTCTCCGCCGACGAGCCGACGCTCGACAGCGTGTACAAGCTCCAGGAGTACGCCGGCCGGCCGCGCCGCAAGCGCTCGGAGGGGAAGGCCACGTGGCCCGGCCGCAAGCAGGTCTTCCGCACCCGAGAAGGTGGGCGGCTCGCGCGCGATGTGCTGGGCCTGGAGGACGAAGCGCTGTCCGGCGAGGCGCTGCTCGGGCCCGTGGCGCGCGCGGGAGCACGAATCCGCCCGGCCCCCCCGCTGGAAGAGGTCCGCGAGCGCGTGAGAGCCTCGCTGAAGACGCTCCCGCCGGAACTCAGGGGGCTCGACTCGGCGCGCACGCCGTTCCCGGTAGAGCCATCCCCCGCCGTGCGCGAGTTGGCCCGGGAGGTCGACCGCCGGTCCGCCGGTTAGCCGGGTCGGTTAGCCGGAAGAGAACTCCAGCGTCAGCGACGGCGTCTCGCCGGCGGCGACGGAGACGCGCTCCGACACCGTCCCCAGCGTGGGGTGCCAGGCCTCGATCTCGTAGTCTCCCGGCGGCAGCGTCGGGAGCGTGAACGCCCCGTCCTCGCCCGTGATGTCGAAGAACTCGTGCGCGAGGACGTGGATGGAGGCGGTCATCCAGCCGTGGATGTCGCAGCGCACCTGGATCCCGATCTCCGGGGTCTCGAACGAGCGCGTGCTCTGGATCCCCTGAATGGGCTGGCCGAGGTTGAACCCCGGGTTCGAGGCGGGCACGACCCGGACGTTGTGCAGGGTCGCGTCGCTGTTGCGGATGACGAGCGGCTGGCCCGCGCGGACGGCCACCGCACGCGGCGTGTAGAGGCATCCCTCCTGGTCGAGGAGGGCCACGGCCTCGGGCGCCGGACTCGACGCACTCGCTGCGGGCGCGTTGACGATCCGCACGAGCACGTCCGCCAGACCGCCGCCCGGGCCGACGCGCACCGCACGGTCCAGCAGAGTCTCGTCGTGCTGGTCCCGGCAGTAGGCGTCGGCGGACATGTCGATCTCCGCCCCGCCCGGCGGCTCTCCGGCCAGGCGCACCTGCCCCGCGACCACGACGATGCGGCCCGTGACCGCTTCCGGTTCGGCCGCCCCCGCCACCGCGCGCCCATCGAATGTCCAGCCCGCCCCGACCGCAACGATCGCGAGCGCACAGGAGAGAAACGAGCCCCGTCCCCACCTACCAGCCATCGAACAACCCTCCGTCGAACCAGTCCCACAGGAAATAGACGAGGAACTGCGTGCTCCTCACATCGGCATCCGTCAACGGCACCCGCACCCCGACGTTGAGCATCACGTGCTGCCGCGTGTTCAGCGTCACCTGCATCTGCGGCACCAGGTCCCACTGCGGCTGCGCACCGTCGGCCAGGTGCGTGCTCGCCAGCACTTCGACCATCGGGGACCACGAACGGCCGAACTCCCCGCTCGTGAACGTGCGTCCGAGGACGGCATGAAAGAACGCTTCCCGCACGTCTTCGTCGTGCTCGGCCGTGCCGTGGGACTCTCGATGCCCCCGCGCGAGGAGTCCCCCGCCGGCCTGCAGGTGGACGAAGGCGTCGCCCGGAAGGATCTGTCCCAGCGCGAGAAACGGTTCGATCTGGAACTCGGCGCTTCCGATGCCGCGCTCCGAGTCGCCGGTGGGGAGCTTGAGCTCGGTGCCGAAGCTGAAGATCGTCCGCAGGTTGTGCAGCAGCGCGCGCTTGTAACCGATCTCGATATCGCCGAGTCCGACCCCCCAGTCCGACGCCGGCCCCCCGTCGCTCGAGGCGGGAGTCGAGGAGTCCTCGGCGAAGCCGAAGGGAAGCGCGATCTCGACCTGGTTCCGGGAGCCGAAGCGCTTCTCGTACAGGAGTTCGTTGACGATCGCCCCGGGTCCCTCCGCGTTCATGCTCGTCGTCCACACCCACTCGTCTTCCGGATACGCCTTCTCCGTGAAGAGAGGCCGGGGGAGGTTGAGTTCTCCGCGGGGCCAGGCGCGGTCCGTGCAGAACGTCCGGATGTGGTCCATGATGGCCTGCAACTGGTCGTCGTCGAACGCCTCGCCGAACGCGGGCATCACGTCGCTGAAGCCGCGGATCGGTCCTCCGGCCTTGGAGACGATGATCCAGTCCGCATCCGGCTCCCGCGAGGCGAAGCTGCAGTCGGTGAGGTCCGGCAGCGGGTCGTCGAATGCGATCCGGTCGGCCGACGCGCCCCGTCCGTCCGACCCGTGGCAACTCGCGCACCCCGCCCCGTACAGCGCCATCCCGTCCGGGGCGCCCTGCGCGGCCTGCGCGCCCACGACCGATCGGGGGGTCGAGAGCGAAGCCGACGCCGAAACCAGCACGACCAGACCCGCGCCGGTGAGGCGGGCGCGGAAGCCGGAGAGCCTGTCGTTGCGTGCGATCAAATCCGTGTTTCCTCGTGGTCGGGGGGTCCCATCGGGCCGGCGATGTCGTAATCTGCGAACGTTGTCCGACGCGCCGGCACCGTGTCCGACGCGCCGGGCGCATTTCAATACCGATAATTGTTATCGGGGTCAAGGTCGTCACGGGGACGCGGGCGGCCGTGCCCGAGGAGGACGCATGAGGTTCGCCACACGGTCACTTGGATTCGCTCTTGCCGCGTGCGTCGCGGCTCCCTTCGCCGCGGCTCCCGTCCCCGCCGCCGCCGAGCAGGCGTCGCAGGCCGGCGCCACCGCCTTCGTCGGCGTGAACGTGATTCCGATGGATTCCGACCGGATCCTGACCGGACACACCGTCGTCGTGCGCGGCGACCGGATCGTCGCGGTCGGCCCGGCCGCCGACGTGGACGTGCCGGCCGGCGCCCGCCGCATCGACGGCGCCGGGAAGTACCTCATGCCGGGCCTGTCGGAGATGCACGGGCACACGCCCGGCGGCTTCCCGACCGACACGTTCCGCGAGCAGGTGATGTTCCTCTACGCCGCAAACGGCGTGACGACGGTGCGCGGGATGCTCGGCCTCCCCGGCGACCTCGAGTTGAAGGCGAGGACGAACACCGGCGAGATCTGGGGCCCGACCCTCTACCTCGCGGGCCCGAGCTTCAACGGCAACTCGGTCACGTCACCGTCGCAGGCAGCGGATCGCGTGTGGGTGCAGAAGGGGGAAGGGTGGGACCACCTGAAGATCCACCCCGGTCTCACCGTGCCGGAATACGACGCGCTCGCCGCGGCCGCCGCGCAGGCCGGCATCCGCTTCGGAGGCCACGTCCCGGCCGACGTCGGGATCCGGCACGCCATCCTCATGGGACAGGAAACCTTCGACCACCTCGACGGCTACATGGAGGAGGCGGGAGGCATCCGCGGCCCCATGGACCCGGCAACCATGGAGGAACTGTTCGCGCTCACGATCGGCGCCCGCGCCTGGGTCGTGCCCACCATGGTCCTCTGGGAAGTCGGCGTCATCGGCCTCGGCGACCCCGACGCGCTCGCCGCCTATCCGGAGATGCGCTACTGGCCCCCGGAGGGCGTCCAGGGCTGGAAGGACCGGCTCCAGGCCATTCAGGCGCGCGGCGCATGGGACGTGGAGCAGGCGCGCCTGCACGCGACCAACCGGACGCGGCTCCTCGGCATGATGAACGACGCCGGCGTGGGCATCCTCATGGGCACCGATTCGCCCCAGATGTTCAGCGTCCCCGGCTTCTCGCTCCACCGCGAACTCGCGGCGATGGCCGACGCGGGAATGTCACCGTACGAGATCCTCGTCAGCGGCACCCGCAACGTCGGCGACTACTTCCAGGCCTACGACACCTTCGGAACGGTAGCCGCCGGCCGGCGCGCCGATCTCATCCTCACCAACTCCAACCCCCTCGACGACGTCGCGAACGTCGCCGACCGCGCCGGCGTCATGGTCCGCGGCGTCTGGAAGTCCGAGGAAGAGATCCAGCAGGGCCTCGCCGAAATCGCCACCAGCTTCGGCAACTGAGCGACTGCCGCGCCCGGCGGATCTCAGGCGTCGGCCTGGGCGAGGCAGTCCGGGCAGTGGCCGAGGAGGTGCACCATCGCGCGGCGGATGGACTCGGCCCACGGCCCATCGATCGACAACGCGGCGGTGACCTCCTCCTTCAGGCAGGCCACCCGGCCGCAGTCCTCGCACAGGAAGTGCGGGTGGAGATGGCTGTCTTCGTGGTCTCCCGCGAGCGCGTATCGGTCGATGCCGTCCGCCCGACTCACCACGGGAGCGAGGCCGGCCTCACGCAGCTTGACCAGGTTGCGGTAGATCGTCGCCTGATCCCAGTCCGAGTCGCCGAGCAGGTCGAGCACCTGCGTGAAGGACACCGGACCCTCGGCGGCGGCCAGGATGCGGAGCACCGCAAGGCGCGGCGCGGTCACGCGCAGACCGCGCTCGCGCAGCCTCCGACGGGCCTCGTTCTTGGTGATTCGCATGGGCCTTCCCCCGCGCGTGCAGAGCTGAAGTTCGAAAACGCTAGGGACAAGCACTTGCACATGCAAGTCACTTGTGTATTTTCCTGCCCTCGCAAGCCGCTTGCAGGAGCACCCCGCCTTGCAGGAGCACCCCGCAGTGAGAAGTGCCGGAAAAGGAAGTTCGATGAGCAGCGATCCAGGCGCCGTAGCTCGTGACGAGCGCCTTCCCGTCACGGTGTTGTCCGGCTTCCTCGGAGCCGGGAAGACCACCCTCCTGAACGAGGTTCTGAACAATCGGGAGGGACGCCGGGTCGCGGTCATCGTGAACGACATGAGCGAGGTCAACATCGACGCGGCCCTCGTGGAGCGCGGGGGCGCCCAGCTCTCGCGAACCGAAGAGACGCTCGTCGAGATGACGAACGGCTGCATCTGCTGCACGCTGCGGGAGGACCTGCTCGCCGAAGTCTCCCGGTTGGCCCGGGAGAGGCGTTTCCACTACCTGCTGATCGAGTCCACGGGGATTTCGGAGCCCATCCCGGTCGCCCAGACCTTCACCTTCGAGGACGAGGACGGGGTGAGCCTCGGCGACATCTCGCGCCTCGACACGATGGTCACCGTCGTGGACGCCGCGAGCTTCCTCAAGGACTACAACGCCGCCGAAGCCCTGCAGGACCGCGGTGAGTCGCTGGGCGAAGAGGACGAGCGGACGGTCACCGACCTGTTGATCGACCAGGTCGAGTTCGCCGACGTCATCGTGCTCAACAAGCTCGATCTCGTCACCGAGGACCATGCGCGCGAGGTCGAAGCCATTCTGCGCGCGTTCAACCCCGGCGCCGAGATTCACCGGGTGACGCACGGGCAGGTGCCCCTTGAGGGCGTGCTCGACACGGGCTTGTTCGACTACGACAAGGCGGAAAGCTCGGCCGGCTGGATCCGCGAGCTCGAGGGAGACCACACGCCCGAGACGGAGGAGTACGGGATATCGACCTTCACCTATCGGACTCCGGGGCCGTTCGACGCGGAGAAGCTGTGGGCGTTCCTGAACGACGATGAGAACTGGCGCGGCGTGCTCCGGTCGAAGGGCTTCTTCTGGGTCGCCGCCGATCACAAGGCCGTATATGAGTGGGAACAGGCCGGGGGTGTGAGTTCCGTCAACCCCATGGGCATGTGGTGGGCCGCGACGCCGAGGGAGTACTGGGACCACCCGGACGGAGAGCGGCCGGACCAGCAGTCGAGTTGGCACCCTCGGTACGGGGATCGTCACCAGGCACTCGTCTTCATCGGTCAGGAGATGGACGAGGCCGCGGTCCGCGCGCGACTCGACGCATGCCTGCTCGACGAAGCCCTTGCCGCCGCCGACAGCAGCACCTGGGAGGGACGTCCCAACCCCTTCCCCGAGCTTCAGATGGTCGAGGAGGTGGCCGGATGAACACTACGGCTCAGGACGACCTGATGGATGTGGTCATCGTCGGCGCGGGCGCCGCCGGCGTCGGCGTCTCGGTGGCGCTCGCGCACGCGGGGATCGAGAACTTCGTCGCGCTCGAACGCCACTCGGTCGGCGCCTCGTTCGCCCAGTGGCCGGCCGAGACCCGCTTCATCACCCCTTCGTTCCCGACGAATTCGGTCGGCATGCTCGACCTGAACTCCGTCGTGATCGGGACCTCGGCCGCCTGGTCCCTGGAGGTCGAGCACCCCACCGGGAGGCAGTACGCGGCCTTCCTCCAGGCGATCGCCGACCACTTCGAGTTGCCGATTCAGGAGGGCGTCGACGTGCTTCGGATCGACCGGAGCGGCGAAGAGTTCGTGGTCGAAACCACCGCGGGATCCCTGCGTGCCCGGCACGTCATTTGGGCCGCGGGCGACTTCCAGTATCCGCGCCTGAACAGCTTCGAGGGCAGCGAGCTGTGCCTGCACACGGCGCTGCTCCCCAGCTACGCCGATTTGGAGGGGGACGATTTCATCGTCGTCGGCGGCTACGAGAGCGGCGTCGACGTTGCCAGCCACCTGGCCGAGCGAGGCAAGCGGGTGCGCCTCTTCGACCGCGGGAGTCCATGGGCGTCCGAGAGCTCCGATCCCAGCGTCGCCCTTTCCATCTTCTCGCTCGAGCGGACACGACGCCCTTCGTACGCGGAGCACGTGGAGCTCTTTCCCGACACCGCAATCACCGCCGTCGCTGCCGCCAACGGTGGATTCGAGGTCGCCACGGGGGACGGGCAGCGCTTTCGCACGCCCGTGCCGCCCCTCCTCGCGGGAGGGTTTGACGGAAGCCACCCGCTCGTGATGGACCTCTTCGAGGCGCGGGAAGACGGATTTCCGCTCCTCAGCGAGCACGACGAATCGACGATCGTCCCCGGGATCTACCTGTGCGGCGCGTCCGTGCGGCACGACAAGCACATCTTCTGCTTCATCTTCAAGTACCGGCAGCGGTTCGCGGTCGTCGCCAAGTCGATCGCGACCTCGCTGGGCCTGCCCGCCGAGGGGCTCGAGATGTACAGGATGTGGGGCATGTACCTCGACGATCTCTCCTGCTGCGGACAGGAGTGCGTATGCTGACCGACCGAGCCGAAGCCCCCGCGCCCGCGACTCCAAAGCTGACTCCAAAGCTGACTCCGGAGCTGGCTCCGAAGCTGACTCCGAAGCTGACTCCGAAGCGCCGGCGACTGCGGCGGGTGCTGCGTCGGGCGATGCGTATCGAGTGGGCCGGCCAAACGGCCGCCAGCCTGTGCTGGATCGCCAGCGTGTTCGCGTACGGGATCACCTCACGCGGCGACTGGCTGCAACTCTGCGCCGCCTCCGCCTGGCTACTCGCCAACACCGCCGCGCTCGTAATGGCCAAAGGCGACTGACCCGCCCGCCACGGGCTGGTATCGTTCGTCCACAACCCTTACTTCTTCTAGCGGAGGTCCTACGATGGAGAAGAATCGGCTGGACGAGATTCTAAAAAAGAACCCCAAGATCGACCGCGTCGCGGTGGACCGTAGCCAACAGGCGGCCAAGCAGCTTGCCGACGTGGGGGTCAAGCTGGGCGGGTATCGGCTGGAGCCCGCCCTGGGTGGCGGGACGATCAGGAGTTCCGACCAAACTCCGCGGGGCAGCAGTGCCGCGTAGCTCGGAGGCCGACGGTGCCCGGGACGGCCAGGCGCCGGGGCGGGTGGAGCGGCACGAGGGGATCATCACGGTGCGGGGCGGCGGCAGGCACCGGGCGTGGAACGGGATCGAGTACAAGACGGGGATGTGGGCGGAGAACGTCGGCTCCGGCGCGCTCTCCATGAACGTGGCGATGATCCCGCCCGGCGGCGTCGCGAAGGCACACATCCACGTGGACTTCGAGGTGATGCTCTACATCCTCGAGGGACGCGTCCGGCACGAGTTCGGGCCGAGGCTGGAGAAGACGCTCGACAACGAAGCGGGCGACTTCATCTTCATCGAGCCCGGCGTCCCCCACGAGGTGTTCAACCTCAGCGACACCGAGCCGGTTGTCGCCGTCGTGGCCCGCTCCGATGCCCAGGAGTGGGAAAACATCGTCGACTTCGAACGCCCCGAGCGCCCGTAGCGCCGCCAGCGACCCTCAGGCCGCCGTCAGGCCGCCCTCAGGCTGCTCTCAATGGGGTCTCGTCGTACTGCGCCCAGAGGACGAAGAGCGCCCAGTCGAGGTCGAGCGGGTCGCCCTGCCAGAGGCTGGTCGCCGTCCAGGGGTCGATCCCCTCCTGCCGGTGCCAGTTCCGGAGCCCCGCATCGGCGGTTCGGGGCGCCTTGACGTCCTCGTGGACCGGGGGCACCGCCGGTACCACGCGGCCGTGCGGGTCGCGGAAGCGCGCGGCCCCCGCCTGCCCCATCTCCACCCGCCAGCCGCCCTCGTGCACGGCCCGGTGATGGAACCGGCACAGGAGGATCAGGTTGTCGAGCTTCGTCTCGCCCCCCTCG
>NZ_CANPWG010000015.1 GCF_947581915.1 Candidatus Palauibacter scopulicola | reverse complement strand
CCGGGATCCCCCGCCTCCGCGCTGAACGCGGGATGGGCCGGCGCGCTGGACGTTAGGCGTCGTGCGGGCCATGTTTCAACGAAGCATGGGCGGACGCCGCCTCCCCGCGGTGGGGGCGTCCTCGGAACCTCAGGGAGGCCACATGAAGCGAAGGGCGTTTCTCCGAGCCGGACTCACGGGCGCCGGCGTTGCCGGCATCGCCGCCGCACCCCTTGCCGCACCCCTCGCGGGCGCGACGACGGCGCGCGGCCTCGACACCCTCTTCAACCCCCGCCGACCGGGACGCGACTACAACGGACCCGTCCGGCTGAGTTCGAACGAGAACCCGCTCGGTATCGCTCCGTCGGCGCGGCAGGCGATCATCGACGGGCTCGACGAGGCGAACCGCTATCCCGGCGCGACCGGCGAACTCGTCCGCGAGGCGCTCGTCGCCCGCTTCGGCGTCAAGCCCGGCCAGCTCTTCTTCGGCTCCGGCTCGACCGAGATCCTGCGCATCGCCTCGGCGGCCTGGGCGGCGCCCGGCGGCCGGCTCATCTACGCCGAGCCGACGTATGAGGATGTCCCGAGGTACTCGCAGCCGTTCGCCTATGACC
The DNA here is from genome assembly GCF_947581915.1 of Candidatus Palauibacter scopulicola. Classification (NCBI taxonomy): domain Bacteria; kingdom Pseudomonadati; phylum Gemmatimonadota; class Gemmatimonadia; order Candidatus Palauibacterales; family Candidatus Palauibacteraceae; genus Candidatus Palauibacter; species Candidatus Palauibacter scopulicola. The sequence continues at coordinate 20,498 of NZ_CANPWG010000015.1, read as the reverse complement.
ACGTCACGGTTCCGCTCACGAGCGACTACGCGCACGACATCGGCCGCATGCGCGAGGAGGTCGCCAAGTCGTCCGCGCCGAGCGTCATCTACTTCTGCAACCCGAACAACCCGACCGGCACGCTCACCGCGACCGGGCCGATCATGGACTGGATCCGCGACGAGGGCGAGCAGCACCTCTTCCTCGTGGACGAGGCATACTTCGAACTCGCGGACGACCCCGGCTACGAGACCTTTGTCCCTCTCATCGAGCGCCATCCGAACCTGATCGTCGCCCGCACCTTCTCGAAGGTGTACGCGATGGCCGGGATCCGGCTCGGCTACGGGATCGCGCACGAGGCCACTGTCCAGCGCGTCCTCCCCTTCGCGACGCGGAACGCGCCCAACCACGTCGCGGGCGTGGCCGCCGTCGCCTCGCTCGCCGACGAAGAGTTCTTCGCGAAGAGCGTGAAGACGAACGACGAGGCGAAGGCGATCATGTACGACGCGCTCGGCCAGCTCGACATCGAGGTGCTGCCGAGCCACACCAACTTCGTCATGCACCGGATCAAGGGCGAACTCGCGACCTACAACGAGCGCATGTTCGAGGCCGGGTTCAACGTGGGCCGCCCCTTCCCGCCGATGACGGACTGGAGCCGGCTCTCGATGGGCCTCCCCTCGGACATGGAGAAGCTCGCCGAAGTCATGGCTGACTTCCGGAAGAAGGACTGGATCTGACGTACGGAGAGGGCGGCATCGCGCGATGCCGCCCTCCCGCCTGGATCAGCGCGTCGACAGCTAGTGAGGCGGAATGGGCGTGACGGGGCACGCCTCCCCGGCTAGCGACGGCGTAAAGAGGACGGCCTGCGGAACGAGGCCGTCTTCTCTGATGCTGTACAACAGAGACTTCTCACCGGTCCACCACAGCACCTCATCGTGTACGGTTCGAGCGACGAGACGACCCGTGCGGACGTCAATCACCTCGATCACTCCATCCATCATCTTCCGCAAATCGAGCGGTACGAGCGGCACGGGATCGGCGACGGCATCCCTCCACTCGTCGTCCGCTACCAGTGTCGTAATCCACAAGAGCCCGTCCGCGTACCTCAGACCGTTGATGACCGATGGTGCCGGGGCGTCGAGCGGATACCCCTCCAATGGCGGGCCAGGCGTGAACCAAGCGGGCTGCCCCTCTAGCCGAATGACGCTGCCTGGGTTGGCGGGATCCCACGCCTCGACGGCGTACTCCGTGGGCAGCGCGCGCCACACTCGCCCTCCCTCATCCGTTGCCAGCGGCGAAGGGAAGAAACTACGCATCGCGTCGTCCGTGGGTACGATGGCGATCATCTTGAGTGCGTTCCCATCGAGATCGATGGTCTGCGTGATCTCGGCGCGCTCCGACTCGGCGGTCCCCCAGCCCGCCAGCACGAACCCCGAACCGGAAGCCAACGGCACGAAGTTGGTCGTAAACCTTGCGCCCAGGTCCGTCAACCGCACCGCCTCCCAAGCCGCAGAGAGGCGCGATATCCGCCGAATGAAGGGATCCAGCACCAGCACGCCGCCATCCGGCAGCGGTCGCAGGATGCCGTGGCCCGGTTCGAAGAACTCACCCGGCCCCTCTCCGCTCCGCCCGAACCTCTCCCGATAACGGCCGTGGCGGTCGTAAACCAGCATCTCGGCGCCGTTCTCCGGCGTAGCAAGCACGAAGTCGCCGGACTCGACACGCGTGATTGCCGAGGGAACTCCGATCGTCCCCGGGTCATCCATTGCTCCGAGACTGAGCGTCTCCTGGAGGACGACCTCGCACGAAGTTGGCTCCGACGAGATCGGCAGCACCTGCTGAGTGGCCGCTATTGCCGGAGCACACGCTAGGAGGGCGCCCGAGAGACACCAGCAAAAAAATGATCGAGCCACGCCCACCGGTCGTGCCGGCTCCTTGTTTCGCGATGTCATCGACATTCGCCAAGGCACCAATACCGGTCCATTGGCCCACACCCAATGTTAGGGATGCAGAAGGCGAAGCCGCACCTTGAGTCTAGATCATCGGGACTCACGCAGTCGGCGTCGCCGAACTCAGGCCCAGCCATCCTCACTTCATTCAACCCCCTCTCCTTCTGCAAGTTCATGGTGCCGACACGCTGCTATCGTACTTCGCGCATGATCCAAGTAAGAACCACGGCCCCAAGGATGCTAAGAGCCAGCCCAACGAACATCGCGATTCCTGCGCGCGGGTGACCCTCGTTGGGTCGAAGCTAGCCCCCCCCCCCGGATGGGCGGCAACGAGCCATCGAGAGTGTCCCCACTCTCGGATGTCGGACAGTGACACAACCGGAGAGCGCGACCCAGCACTCACTGACCGAACGGCGCCCCGAAGCTGTGCAGCATCGCTTTGACGCATCGCGAGCCCTCGTGCACGATACGGAAAAGAGATCGACGCCCTCGAATCCTACTAGTGAATTAGTTGACCGGGCGTCCTCGCTCGCCTAGGCTCTCCTTCGCGGGGCAAGCTTGTCCGTCCGCGGGGCCGTACAACGGTCGGGGCCGGTTCCCGTGTCAAAGCGTCGATCTCTGACCGTTGATAGCCGGTTGACAGCCCTGCGATAGATTGAGCTTGCCGCGACCACTCGGATTGGTCGACTACGCGAACGGAACACAGCGGTGCGAGGCTTATGAAGGCACGTCATTGGGTTACGTTGATCGTCCTGCTCGTCGCGGGCGCGGCCGTCACCGGCATCTTCATGCGGCTGAACGAAGACGAGACGGACGAACCGCAGAGCTTCGGCGATGCCGCGGCGGACTCCGTGGCCGAGGCGGTGCGCGGGACGGCGTCGGCGGCAGCCTTCGCCACGGACATCTTCCTCCCTGTCGAGGGCGCCGTCATCCAGCGCGACACCTTCGTCCTCTGGGTCACGGCGAGCGGACGGGCCGCGTCTCTACGCCAAGCCCCACTCCATGCTGAGGTCCAAGGGCCGGTGACCGCGGTGCCGGTGCAGGAGGGGACACAAGTGCGGGCCGGCCAACTGCTGGCACGGATCGACCCCACCCTCTACGAGATCCGGGAGCAGCGGGTGGAAGCCTCGGTGGCGCGCGCCGAGGCGGAGTATCTGGACCGCGTGCTCTTTGATGAGGAGTTGCCGGATTCGATCCGCTTGGCCCGTGCCGAGCAGGCCCGGATCCGGGTCGGCCTCCCCGACCAGGAGGCGCAACTCGCGGAAGCGCGTTACGAACTGGAGAAGACCCGGATCGTCGCGCCCTTCGCCGGCCGGGTGGCGAACCTCGCTGTGGCGCACGGGAGCCGCGTCCGGGCGGGCGATTCGATCGCGACCATCGTCGATCTTTCCGAGATCGACATCGACGCCGGGGTCCTGCATTCGGAACTGCCCCTCGTGGAGGTGGGGCGGCAGGCGACGGCGACCTTCCCCGCGCTCCGGGGAGAGATCTTCGAGGGGCGCGTCGTGAGCGTGAACCCGCTGGTCGATCCCGAGACGCAGACGGCGCGGGTCACCGTGCGGCTGTCGAATCCCGAGGCTCGAATCGTGCCGGGCATGCCGGGGAACGTGCGGATCGCCGGCCGGCAGCTCGCGGACCGCACGTTCGTGCCGAAGGAAGCGGTCGTCGAGCGGAGCCGGCGGCAGGTCGTGTTCGTGTTCGAGCCGGGGTCCCCGGGTTCGGAGACCGGGCGCGCACAGTGGGAGTATGTGACGCTCGGCCTCGAGAACGACACCCAGGTCGAGATCATCCCCAGCCCGGACGGAGACGACACCTTCGTGCCCGCGGGCGGCGAAGTCGTGCTCGTCGACGGTCACGCCACGCTCACGCACGATGCCCAGGTGCGCATCGAGAACCACGGCGACCTAGCGACGCCGACGGAACCCGCCCCGGACGGCGCGACAAGCGGCTCAACGGACGGTTCGCGGTGAGGCCGGCCGTGACCTGGCCCATGCTGCGGCTTCTCGTAACGGTCTTGCTGGCCACGGGGGGACTTGCGGCCGGATGGCCGGTGGTCGCGCAGGGACCGACGCTCCCGGACACCCTCGACATCGAGAGAGCGGTCCGATTCGCCATGAGCGAAAGCCCTGTGCTGCGAACGTCCCTTGCCGCGGCGGACAGGGCGAGCGCCGACCGGCTGGCGGCCTGGGGGGCGTTTCTTCCGCGGGCGGGCGTGAACCTGGGGCTGGGTCGTTCGAGTTCCACCAGATCCACCTTCGAAGCCGAGGAAGGACCGGCGGCACGACTGCCGGAGCGTCTCACCTTTACCAACCAGTCCGCGAATCAGGGGCTGGGTCTCAGCCTGACGATCCTCGATGGAGGTCGGCGGTTCGCGGAACTTCAGCGGAGCGCGGCCAGCTTCCGCGGCGCCCAGCGGCGTTACGACGACCAGCAACGCGCCGTCATCGCGACGGTAAGAAGAGAGTTCCTCGACGCCCTGCGACGTCAGGAATTGCTGGAGCTGACGCGAGCCCAGATCGCCGACCGCGAAGCTGAACTCGATATCGCCAGTCGCCGGTATGAGATCGCCGCCGTCGAACGCACCGATGTGCTGGCTGCCGAGCTGAACCTCCTGGAAGCCCGAATGCGGTTTCTCTCGGAGCAGAACCTGCTGCACGTCGGTCTCCGGCAGCTTGTGGTCTCGATGGGGCTGCCGCCCGAGTCGGGCGAAGGACTTGTCCTAGCCAGCGAGGAAGGCATGCCGGCGGGGATGCCGGACATCGAGTCGATCATCCGCACCGCCGTGACGACGGACCCCGAACTTGCCGCGCTGGAGGCGGATCGGTCCGCGGCGTCCGCGTCGCTGTGGTCCGCCCGCACGAGGTATCTGCCGCAGATTACCGCGTCTCTCAACTGGGGACGCGGTGAGACCTTCGGTGCGGATGCATCGTTCTGGCAGTTCGACCCCGGCGACACCAGCAGTAGCTTCAGCGTCTCGGCCTCGTGGAATCTCTTTGACGGCTTCGCTCGTGAGGTACAGAACGCCCAGGCATCGGCGGCCAGGCGGCAGGCCGAGGAGGACTATCGGCGGGCGCGGCTCGAGATCGAACGCGATGTCCGGCGCTTCGGCGCCCAGATCGAGGGGCTGGCACAGACGCTCGATCTGCTGGACCAGGCGTATGCGATCTCGCGCGAACGTCTCGATATGGAGCAGCAACGTTACCGGCTCGGCACCGGGAGTTTCCTCGAGCTGCAAGGCGCGATCGATGCCGTGCAACGCGCGGAGACGTCGCTGACCCAGAGCCGGTACGACTACCTGATCGCGTGGTCCAGTCTCGCCGAGTACATCGAGGGCGGGCCCGGCAACCCATGACGAACCCCGACCGCATTCGAGGCGGCTGACCTTGGCGCTTCCCGACGTTTCGCTTCGGCGGCCGGTGGCTACGGCGATGCTCTATGTGGGCATCGCCGTGCTGGGCGTGGTGTCGTTCCTCCGCCTGCCCATCGATCTCCTGCCGGATGTCGCCTTCCCGACGCTCTCCGTGTGGACGACGTACTCGGATGCGGGGCCCGCGGAGGTCGAACGCTTCATCACGGAACCCATCGAACAACAGTTGTACTCGATCCCGGGGGCGCGCCGCATCTCGTCGCGATCGCGCGAGGGGCAGTCGCTCGTCCAGCTCCAGTTCGCCTGGGGCACGGACATGGAGTTCGCGACTCTCCACACCCGGGAGAAGCTGGACAATCTGACGGAGAGGCTCCCGGAAGGCTCGGAGCGACCCACGATCCTGAGATCGGATCCGACGAGCGATCCGATCATGACGCTGGCGGTGAGCGGGACCGACCTGCGCAGCCTGCGCGATCTCTCCGAAGTCGTCTTCAAGCGCCGCCTGGAGCAGTTGGACGGCGTCTCGCTCGCGGGGCTGACGGGCGGACCCGAGCGGGAGCTGCGGGTCATCGTGGACCCGGAGTACCTGGATGTGCACGAGGTCTCGCTCAGCGAGATCTCGAACGCGCTCGATCAGGCGAACTACAATGCGCCCGGCGGCACGATCCAGCGGGGCCGGTTCGAGTACAGCCTGCGCACGTTGGGCCAGTTCCGGGAGGTTGAGGAACTGCTCGATGTCGTCATCGCGCGGCCGCGGGGCGTCGGGGCCCGTCCCGTCGTGCTGGCCGATGTCGCCACCGTGGTCGACACGATCGCGGACCTCGAGACGATCGCGCGCTTCAACGGGGAGCCCGCGATCGGGCTCCAGGTGTTCAAGGAGGCGGGGACGAACACGGTCCGCGTGGCGGACGGCGTGCGCGAGACGCTGGACCAGTTGCGGGAGGAGTTTCAGGGGATATCGATCGAGATCGCCTCCAGCCAGGCGGCGTTCATCCGGGACGCGATCTCGAACGTCGTCTCCGCCCTGCTGCTCGGCGGAGCGCTGGCCTTCCTCGTCCTCTTCCTCTTCCTGCGCGATCCGAGGTATCCGCTCGCGATCGGGCTCGCCATCCCGATCTCCGTCATGGCGGCGTTCGCGCTCTGCTACGCGTTCGACGTCAGCCTCAACATCATGTCGCTCGGCGGTCTCGCGCTCGGGGTCGGGCTGCTGGTCGACAACTCCATCGTGGTGCTCGAGAACATCTTCCGGCACCGCGAGGAGTCGGGCGGGAGCGCACGGGCGTCGGCCGGGCGGGGCGCCCGGGAGGTGGCGGCGGCGATCACGGCTTCCACGCTCACCACGATCGCCGTCTTCGGTCCGGTGCTGTACGTGGAGGGCGTGGCGGGTGCCCTCTTCGGCGACCTTTCGCTTGCAGTGACGTTCTCTCTCCTCGCCTCGCTGCTCGTGGCGCTCACGCTCCTCCCGGTACTCGCCGCGCAGGTGGCCCGGGGCAAGCGCGGAGCTGAGGCCGCGGGCTTCGACGGCGAGATGTCCCCATCGGAGCAACCGGAGGCGGCGGAAGCCGAACGGCCGGGGCGCGTGCGCCGGTTCGGCCGGGCCGTGCGGGCCGGCGCCGTCGCGGGCGTGCGAGGCGTCGGGGGCGGGGTCGCCTACGTGGGGCGCTCGGTCAAGCTCACGGGCGTCGATGTCGCGACCGGCGGCGGCAGGGTTCTGGGCCTGCTCTTCGGTCCCTTTCTGCGGGCCTTCGAGCGCGCGTTCCTGCGCTTCGCGGACCGCTACGAGCGGACGCTCGAGTGGGCCCTCGCGCACCGGCTGGAGGTCCTCTCCATCGCCGTCGTCGCGCTGGCCGGCGCGGTCATGCTCGCCGGATCCCTCCCGCGGGGACTCATGCCGCGCGTGGACGAGCAGCAGTTCTGGGTCGAACTCAACCTCCCTCAGGGGACGCCGATCCGCACGACGGACGAGGCGGCCGGAGAGGTGGAGCGGCTCCTGCTCGACATGGCGGATGTCTCGGGCATCTTCACCCGGGTGGGCCGCAGCCGGGGCAGCGAACTCGCGGCGCGCGACCTGACCGGACTCAACAACGCGGCGCTCGACGTCCAGCTCGCCGGGTCGTCCCGGCCGACGAGCGAAGCGATCGCCGAACTGCGGGCTCGGCTCCCGGGAAGCGGCGTGGATCCGGCCTTCGTGACGATCGAGACCGGGCGGGCCACCTCGCTTGGCAGGGCGCTGGCGATCGGGGAGGCCGACCTCGCGGTGAAGGTGCAGAGCGGGGAACTGGAGGAACTCGTGCCGGTCGCCGAGGCGATCGAGACCCGGCTCGAGGGCGTCCCGGCGCTCGCCGATGTGCGGCTGGACTTCCTCCGCACGCAGCCGGAACTCGTCATCGAGGTCAATCGGGAGGTGGCGGCCCGGCACCAGATCACCGTGACGTCGGTCGCGACGGCGATCGAGGACTACCTGCGGGGATCGGAGACCCGGAACGCGTACTCGGTGTTCGCCGACAAGGTCGACATCCGGGTCACGATTCCGGAAACGGCCCGGCGGGAACTGGACAGAGTGCTCGGGCTTCGGCTCCAGGGCGTGCCGATCGGGGAACTCGTGACGGTCCGGCAGGGGTTCGGTCCGGTCGAAATCCGGCGCGAGGATCAGAACCGCACGATCCAGGTGCTGGCGGACGTGGCCGAGGGCGGCCTCCGGACGGCCGTCCGGGAGGTGGAGGCCGCGATCGCGGACATCCCGCGCCCGGCGCTCACGACCGTGCGCGTCGGCGGCGAGAACGAGGAGATGCAGGACAGCTTCCGCTCGCTCACCTTCGCCTTCGGCCTCGCGCTGGCCCTCGTCTTCCTGATCATGGCCGCCCAGTTCGAGTCACTCGTGCAGCCGCTCGTCGTTCTCACGGCGGTGCCGCTGGCGGCGATCGGGGCGGTGACCGCGCTCTGGATCGCCGGGGGCGGCCTCAACGCGATGAGCGGCATCGGGTTCGTGATCCTCATCGGCATTGTCGTCAACGACGCCATCGTGAAGGTCGACTTCATCAACCAGCGCAGACGGGCCGGGCTGGCCAAGCGGGCGGCGATCCTTGAAGCGGGCAGGCTGCGCCTCCGCCCCATCGTGATGACGACGATCACGACCGTGGTCGGACTCCTGCCGCTCGCCGCGGGGCTGGGGGCAGGGGCCGACCTCCGCGCCCCGCTCGCCGTCGTGGTGATCGGCGGCCTCATCTCCGCGACCTTCCTCACGCTGATCGTCGTGCCCGTCGTATATTCGGTCCTGGTCGAGCCCTCCGTGTCCGTGGGGCCCGACCCGGGCCCGCGGCCCGAACGCCGCGACCCGTCCGCAGTCCGGCCGACGCCGGGGTACGGCCTCGGGGGCCGCTCCGGGCCGGCGGCTCCGGGCATGGCGCGAGGGAGTGTGGAACCATGATCGATCTGGCCATCCGCCGGCCAGTGGCGACCGCCGCGATCTACATCGCGCTCTTCGCGCTCGGCGTGACGAGCTTCCGGCTCATTCCGGTCGAGGATCTGCCCGAGGTCGAATTCCCGCGTCTCACGGTCACTGCCACCTGGACCGGAGCCTCGCCCGAGGCGCTGGAAGCGTTCGTGACCGCGCCGCTCGAAACCGTCATCCAGCAGGTCGGCGGCGTGGAGAAGGTCATCTCGGAGTCCCGTGCCGATGCGCGCGGGACAGGCTCCACGGCTTCGATCCAGGTCCACTTCGAGCGCGAGACACGCATGGAGTTCGCCCGTCTCGAGCTGAGCGAACGGATCAACTCCATCCGGGACGAGTTGCCCGGGGGCGTGGTGCCCGACCTCTCCGAGTACGTGCCGCAGGAGTTCGCCGACGAAGAGGAGCAGCTCCTCAGCTTCTCGCTGACCGGCCCGTATACGTTTGCGCGCCTGGGCGAGATCGCCGAGGAGGAGATCGAGCCCTTCGTGCGGGGGCTGCCGGGCGTGTCCGAGGTGCGCGTCCGGGGGGCGGAGCGCCGCGAGATCGCGGTCGAGCTGGATCGGGGCCGGCTGGAGGCGCTCGGGCTGAGGCCGGAGGAGGTCCGCAGCCGGATCTCCGAGCTGTCCGAGCCGAGGGCCCCCGGGTCGGTCGAACTCGATGGGCGGCAGTTCGCCATCGCCGTGCGCACTCGGGCGCTCGAGGTGTCCGACATCGCGGATATGATCGTCCTCACGCGGCCGGATGGGCCCGTCCGCGTGGGCGATCTGGGGCAGGTGCGCGACCAGACGGAAGACCCGACGTTGCTGTGGCGCATCGACTCGCAGCCCACGATCTTGATGAGCGTGTTCCGCCAGTCGGGCACGAACGTGATCCAGGTCGCGGACGACGTGAAGGCCGCAATGATCGAACTGGGCTCGACGCTCCCGGCGGGCGTGGGCCTCGAGCTGCTGACCGATCAGAGCGAGAACATCCGCGAGCAGCTCACGGAACTCCGGCTCCGCGCCATCGCCGCGGCCATCGTGATCTTCATCGTCCTCACGCTCTTCCTGCGGTCGCTCGGCGCCGTCCTCGTCGTGTTCGCCACGATCGGGTTCAGCGTCCTGACCGCGGTGAACTTTCTCTACATCGGCGGGTTCTCACTGAACCTGCTCACGCTGTGGGGGCTCGCGTGGGGGTTCGGCCTCGTCGTCGACAACGGCATCGTCGTGCTCGAAAACGTGGAGCGTCACCGCCGATCGGGGGCGGCCCCATCCGATGCCGCCAGCCGCGGCGCGCGCCAGGTCGTCCTGCCGGTGCTCGCCGCGACGCTGACGACCGCGATCGTGCTCGTCCCCTTCCTCTTCCTCCAGGGAGAGCTGCGGGTCTACTACCTGCCGCTCACGTTCGCCGTCGGTTTCTCGATCATCGCCAGCCTCTTCGTGGCGTTCACCTTCGTCCCGGCGCTCGCCTCGCGCGTCGCCCGCATGCGGGATTCCGCCGGGACCGTAGTCGATGCGGCCCTCACGACCGGGGAGGCCGCCTCATCGCCGACCCGGCCGTCCGAACCTTTCTACATCGCGGGGTACCGGTCGCTGCTCGGGTTCGCCCTGCGGCACCCCGTCCTCATCGCGCTCCTCTGCCTCGGGAGCCTCGGCGGGAGCTGGTACCTGTTCGATGAGCACGTGAGCAGGGGGAGCTACTGGAGCGGATTCGGAGGGGGCGGAAGCGGGATCACGATCACGATCAGCTTCCCGCGCGGCGCGGGGCTGGAGCGCACGGACGAACTCGCCCGTTCCTTCGAGGCGAAGCTCGCCACCATCGATGAAGTGGAACGCTTCGAGGCGCAGGTCCGACCGAACTTTGCGTACATGCGCGCGGAATTCCCCGACGAACTCGAGCATACGTCGATCCCGGTGCACATCAAGGACCAGATGACGGCGTACAGCTACGGGTTCTCGGGCGTCGACGTCCGTGTGCGGGGATACGGTCCCAGCTTCTACGGCGGCGGCTCGAGCCCACCCAACTACAGCCTCCAGGTGCTTGGGTACAACTACCTGACGGTGCAGGAGATCGCCGAGGAAATCGCGTCGCGCCTGACGCGGTTCTCGAGGATCCGCGACGTGGACCCGAACGCGACCGGCAACTGGTATCAGCGCGACCGGGAATTCGAGTACTACGTGGAGCCGGACCGGGAGGCGCTGGCGGCCTACAACCTCCCGGTTCAGCAGTTGCTCAACTACGTGTCGCGCAACATCCAGGGTCGTCCGTCCGGGAACCCGATCCGGGTGGGCGGCGAGGAGGTGCAGCTCGCCGTCAAGGTGGACGGGTACCGCGAGTTCGACTTCCACGATCTGAGCGATCTGCGCGTGCCGATCTCCTCCCGCGAGGAACTCCGGCTCGCCAGCGTCGCGGAGGTGGGGCAGCGGCAGGTCCTGGCCAGCATCCGGCGGGAAGATCAGCAGTACGAGCGGACCGTGGCCTGGGAGTTCCGCGGGCCGGTGCGGTTCGGCGATGTCGTCCGCGACGCTGTGGTGGACGCGATGGAACTCCCGCCGGGCTACCGGATCGAAAAGTCGCGCTACGGGGGCTGGACGACGGAGGAGACGACGCAGATGTGGGTCGTCCTCGCCTTCTCCATCCTCCTCATCTACATGGTGACGGCCGGCCTCTTCGAGTCGCTCCTGGCGCCGTTCGTGGTGCTCTTCTCGCTGCCCTTCGCCCTCATCGGCGTCTTCCTCATCTTCTTCTACACCGACGCGACCTTCACCCGCACCGCGTTCATCGGCACGATCATGATGGGCGGCATCGTCGTGAACAACGCCATCCTTGTGGTTTACCACATCGGCGAAGTGCGCAAACGCATGCCGACGGCGGCGGCGATCGTGCAGGGGACGCTGGAGCGCGTGCGCCCCATCCTCATGACGACGCTCACGACGGTGTTCGGGCTCCTGCCACTCGTCCTCTTCGCCCCGTCCCAGGATCAGAACATCTGGAACGCGCTCGCGCTGGCGACCATCGGCGGGTTGATTTCGAGTACGTTGTTCGTGCTCGTCGCAATTCCGGTCGCATATCGTTACATCGTGGCACGCCGTATCTGACGGCACGCCCGCCCGCAGGCCGTGGCAATGGCCCGGCGCGGCGCACTCAAAACACACAAGAAGCTGACGGGGGTCGAGATGGTACGGTCGCGTCTATCCAGGTCCGGTTTCAGGCCGGGTTGGCTGCTCCTCGGGTGTCTGCTGGCGGTGAGCGCCTGCGAACGGGGTGGAGGGCCGAGCGAATTCCTCGGGGACCCGGCTTCGGCAGAGGTGAACATGACGGCACCGGAGACTTTTCAGGCTCGGTTCGAGACTTCGAAGGGCACGTTCGTGGTGGAGGCGCACCGCCAGTGGGCGCCGAATGGCGTGGACCGTTTCTACAACCTGGTGGAGAACGGGTTCTTTGACGACGTGCGGTTCTTCCGCGTGATCGCCGGTTTCATGGCGCAGTTCGGGATCAACGGGAATCCGGAGATCCAGAGCGCGTGGCGGGACGCGAACATCCAGGACGATCCGGTGGTGGTGGGGAACACGCGCGGGCGGATCAGCTTCGCGCAGACGTCCATGCCGAACAGCCGAAGCACGCAGCTCTTCATCAACTTCGGCGACAACTCGCGGCTCGATGGGATGGGGTTCGCCGCCATCGGTGAAGTGATTTCGGGGATGGAGGTCGTCGACGCGCTCTACTCGGAGTACGGCGAGGGGGCGCCGAGCGGGGGCGGGCCGAGCCAGGGACGGATTCAGGAGGAGGGGAACGCCTACCTGGAGGCCGAGTTCGCCGAACTGGACTACATCGAGCGGGCGACCATCAGCAGTGAGAACTAGCCGCGCGGCGAGCGGGGCAGGGTCGGCGGCGCTCGTACTTGCGGCGATGGCGGTGTTGCCGCCCGCGGACGCCACGGGTCAGGAGGCGCGGCCGGCCGGCGAGGAGCGGCCGCGCGCGCGGGAGGCGGGCGTCCTCATCGGGCGGCTGCCGACGGGGCCGCTGAATGCGATCACGGACGTGCCCGGGGTGCGTGTGGGCCACCGTACGGTGTGGGTGGGCGACTCGATCCGCACGGGGGTCACGGCCATTCTCCCACACGGGGACAACGTGTTCGAGCGGCGGGTGCGAGCGGCGATCGCGGTCGGCAACGGGTTCGGGAAGCTGGTGGGGCTGAGCCAGGTCAACGAACTCGGCGAAATCGAGACGCCGATCCTCCTCACCGGGACGCTGAGCGTGTTCCGCGCGGCGGACGCGCTCCTCGATACCCTCCTGTCGCTCCCGGCGAACCGAGAGGTGCGCTCGATGAACCCGGTCGTCGGCGAGACGAACGACGGGTACCTGAGCGACATCCGCGTCCGTCCGATCCGGCCGGAGCACGTGCGCGAGGCGCTGCGGACGGCGGCGGGCGGCCCGGTGGAGGAGGGAGCGGTCGGGGCCGGGACGGGGACGATCGCCTTCGGCTGGAAGGGCGGCATCGGGACCTCGTCGCGGCGGGTCGAGATCGGCGGCCGGGTCGTGAACGTCGGCGTGCTCGTGCAGAGCAACTTCGGCGGTTCGCTGCGGATCGACGGCGTGCGCGTGGGAGAGAAGCTCGCCGCCGCCGGTCTGCGCGGTGGTCGCGATCAGGGGGATGGCGATGGGCCCGATGGGTCCGACGGGTCCGTGATGATCGTGATCGCGACGGACCTGCCACTGGCCCACCGCGAACTCGACCGGGTGGCCGACCGCTCCTTCATGGGACTCGCCCGCACCGGGTCGTACATGTCGCACGGTTCGGGCGACTACGCGATCGCCTTCTCCACCGGGGAGGGGGAGGCCGTTCGAGGCGGCGGCGCGCTGTCGCGCGTGTTCGAGGCGGTGGTCGAGGCAACGGACGAAGCCGTCATCAACTCCCTGTTCAAGGCGACATCCGTCACGGGGCACCGGGGACGGACGGTCGAAGCGCTCCCGCTCGAACCCACGCTGGGATTCCTCCGCGAGGCGGGCGTTCTCGGGACGCCGCCGTGAGACCGCTGATTCCCGCTTCGGCGCAGCCGCCGCTGCCGGGGGGGCGCTTCATCATCGAGGAGGACCCCGACCCGGAGGCGGTGCCGCTGGATGTCCTGTTTGTGGGCGGAGGTCCGGCCGGGCTCGCGGGCGCGATCCGGCTGGCGCAACTCGCGGCGCGCGACCGCGCGGAGGGCGGGCCGCTCGCCGACCTCGAGATCGGCGTGCTCGAGAAGTCGGGTGAACTCGGGGAGCACTGCCTCTCCGGGGCGGTCGTGAACCCGGAGGCCTTTCGCACGCTCTTCCCGGATCTCGACGAAGCGGAGCTTCCGCTCCGGGGCCGCGTGGCGGGCGACCGGGTGCTCCTCCTCACGGAGCGCGGCAGGATCCGGCTCCCGACCCCGCCCTCGATGCGGAACCACGGCCACCACGTGGCCTCGATCTGCAAAATCGTGCGCTGGCTGGGCGCGCGGGCGGAGGAACTCGGGGTGAACGTGTTCACGGGATTCCCCGCCGACGCGCTCCTCATGCGCGGCGGACAGGTCGTCGGCGTGCGCACGACGCCCGCCGGTCTCGACCGGGAGGGGAATCCGGCGGGCGGTTACATGCCGGCCACGGACCTCTCCGCGCGGGTCACGGTGCTCGCCGAAGGGACCCGCGGGCCGCTGAGCCAGGCCTGGCTCGAGCGGGAGGGCATCGGCTCGGCGAACCCTCAGATCTTCGCGCTCGGCGTCAAGGAACTGTGGGAGGTCGCGCATCCGCCCGACGCGGTCACCCATACCATGGGCTGGCCGCTGCCGCGCGATGCGTTCGGGGGCAGCTTCATCTACCCCATGGGCGAGAATCTCGTGTCGCTGGGTCTCGTCGTGGGCCTCGACGCGCCCTACGTGGACCTCGACGTGCACGCGCTGCTGCAGCGCTTCAAGCAGCACCCGTTCGTGCGCGGGATCCTGGACGGGGGCGAACTCGTGGAGTGGGGAGCGAAGACGATTCCGGAGGGCGGCTACCACGCCATCCCGGACCGGCTGAGCGGGGACGGCCTGCTCATCGCGGGAGATGCCGCGGGCCTCGTCGACGTCGCCTCGCTCAAGGGCATCCACTACGCGATGCGGTCGGGAGTCCTGGCGGCGGACGCGATCGGCCGGGCCCTGTCGGACGGGGGCACGGGGGCGGACGGCAGCGTAGACGGGGGCGCGCAGGGCCGCGAGGGATTGGACGGGGCGGAGGGGGCGGTCCCGGCGGCCCGCCTCGCGTCCTACGACGCGGCGCTGAGGGAGAGCCTCATCCAGGACCCGCTGTACCGCAACCGGAACCAGCGGCTCGCCTTCAAGTCCGGCTTCTTCGCGGGAGGCGTCAAGGCGGGGCTCATGCAGGCGACGGGCGGGACGTTTCCCGGTGGCCGGATCCCGAGCAAGCCCGACGCGGCGGGCCCTCGCCGCAAGCGGCTGGGGCTCGAGTCCGCCTACGACGGCGAGCACGCGGTCGCCAAGGTCGACGCGGTGTTCCGCTCCGGGAACGCGACCCGGGACGACATCCCCTCGCACCTCCTGGTGGGTGCGGCGGGCACGGAGGGTGCGGGGCCGGGTGCGACGGCGACCGCGCCAGCGGGCACCGAAGCGGGCACCGCGGTGTCGCCGGAGATGGCGGACCTGTACGCGAGCCTCTGTCCGGCCGGCGTGTACGAGCGCGACGGCGACCGCCTGGTCGTGAACGCGCCGAACTGCATCGACTGCAAGGCGACGGACATCCTCGGTCCCCGCTGGACGCCGCGGGAGGGCGGAAGCGGGCCGGCCTACAAGAGGATGTGAGCCGCGCGGGCCGACCCGGCCCGCCGGATCAGCGCGCCCCGGTCGTGCGCGCGGCGTTCCAGCCGAGGAGAGAGAACGCGTCGGCGACCTGCTCGTACCCCGTCCGCATGAGGAAGGCGGAGTTCTTGCCGAAGCTCTTGGCGCCCAGGACGAAGAAACCGGGTTCGGGGTTGCGCAGCGTCTCGGGTCCGAGCGCGTCCGCCGCGATGCAGCAGTCCGCCGGCGCGTCGCCCGGCGGGCCCTGAGCGGCGAGGAGCGCGGCGGAGACGCCCATGGGGCCGAGGGACGCGTAGCAGGTGTGCACCTGGAGCTGGCGGTAGAGGCCGTCGTCGGGCTCGTAGCCGACGTTCGCCACGATCCGGTCGAAGCGGTCGGGCCGCACCTTCCCGTCGATCTCCAGGTCGACATCGAAGCCCCGCGAGTCGATCTCCCGGACCGTGATCAGCCGGCTCCGGGCGAGCCACTCGCAGCCGGGCGGCGGTTCGGCGGCGATCGCGTTGGCGCGGCGCGTGAGCTTCACCCGCTCGGGAAGCGGATCGTCCGGGATCGCCCGCAGCGGGACGCCGTGCGCCTCGCGGCTGGCCCAGGTGAACCGCGTGGCGGGGCCGGCCCGGGCCAGCGCCGCGAGGGCGCAGGCGGTCGTGGCGGCGGAGTGTCCGTTGCCGAGAAGGAGCGTGCGCCGCGTGGCGTAGCGCCCGCGCTGGGCGCCGAGCACATCCGGGATGCGGTATTCGATCGCGCGCCGCGCGGATCGCTCGCCGATGGCGGGCGTGCCGCCCGGGCCCGCCCAGTTGGGCCGCCCGTAGGTCCCCGAGCAGTCGAACACGGCCCGGGTGAACACCTCCGTCTCGGCGCCGTTCTGCTCCACGAGCAGCCGGAAGGGCTGGTCCGCCCGGGCGGCCTCTCCGAGCGCCTCGCCCTTCAACCAGTCCGCCCGGGCGACGTCACGCACGCGCGCGCCCTCGCGGACCTCCACGCGCGACCGGAGGGCCGCGGCCAGGGGCAGCAGGTAGTGCGTCCGCAACTCCGCGCCCGTGAGCAGCGCCTCCGCCGCCGGCAGCTCACCCCCCTGGCCGCGCAGCACCTCCAGCCCGCCCGGTCCCGCGTTCCACCCGAAGGGGGAGAAGAGCCGCATCCATCCCCAGGCGCGGACGTGGTCCGCCACCTCGCCCGCCTCGAACAGAATCGTCGCGAGTCCCGTGCGGGCCGCGCGGGCCGCGGCCTCGAGCCCGACCGGCCCTCCTCCGATGATGGCAAGGTCCATCGTTCGCACGCGCGCTGGCTCCAGATCTCCGTGGTTCGCGGGCGTCTCGGCCGCCCGGCCTTCCCGCCGATTCCGAGGCAACCTACTCTCAGGCGATGATGGATCGCGAGAACCCGAAGCGGGCGAACGCATCGCCCCCGGACTGGGCCCCGGGCCCCATCACGCGGTGGCTGACGCCGGTCACGCGCTGGATCATCACGAACCTCGTGGCGCCACCCTGCGTCTTCCTCCTCTTCGGGCTCCTCAACCGAACGCGGGTCTATGGACGGCGACGCGTGCCCCACCTGCCGAACACGCTCGTTCTCTCGAATCACCAGTCGATGATCGACTCGTTTCCGATCGCCTACTACCTGTTCTTTCCCGAAAAAACTTTCAGGCCCCACCTCGCGCCGTGGAATGCGGCCGCGGCGGAGAACTTCTTCAGCAACCCGTTCTTCGGCTGGGTGTTCCACCAGTTCCAGTGCATTCCGGTGCGGCGCGGCCGCCGCGACCTGCGCGCGATGATCCGCTCGGCAAACGTGCTGCGGGCGGGAATACTCACGCTCTTCCCGGAGGGGACGCGCTCGCGGAACGGGCAGGTCGGACGCGGGCGAGCCGGCGCGGGCATGGTCATTCTCCAGACCCGCCCGCACGTCGTCCCGATCACGTTGGACGGACTGGATCGCGTCCTTCCCATCGGTTCCCGCCTGCCCCGCATCGGACAGCGGGTTTCCATCTACGTGGGCCGGCCCGTGCCGTACGACGACCTGGCCGCCGACGGCCGCTCGCGGAAGAACGCGCAACAGATCGTCGACCGGGTCATGGAACGGATCGCCTTCCAGCAGCGCGTCCTCCGCCGCCTGCGCCGCAGCGACAGGTAACGGCGACGCGTAACCGGCCCGCGGGGCGCTGGACATCCGCGGTCAGAAGCGACATTCTTCCCCCATGACCATCACACTGTACTACGTCCTCGTGACGATTCTGCTCGGGCTGCTCGTGGGCCTTCTCATGGGTGGCGGTTTCGCCTTCGGATGCCGTCTCCCCGCACCCGATGCGTCGGAGCGGGAGGTCCCGCCGGGCTGACCGAATCCGACCGCGTTCGCCGGTCTCTCCGAGTCGCGAACCTTCTTCCCGATGCCGTGATCGCACGCTATCTTTCTTGGCTGCGATGAATGCGTATCCGGGCCGGAAACGTCCCGTCGCCCGTTCGCGAGCGACGCGTCCCGGCCGCCAGAGGTGGAAATGACAAAGACCTTCCAGGATGACGACGGACGCCGGTGGAAAGCATGGCTCGCTTCCCGCGAGGTCTTCTGGCCCGATCCGAACGAAAAGGCTCCGCCCGACGATTTCGAGGCGGTCGTGTTCGTCTGTTTCTCCGACCCGTACCAGACCCAGCGGCGGCTTCGGCTCCCACAGGGTTCGTTCGAGCAGCTCAGTCTCGATGATCTCAAGAAGCACTTCAAGGAAGCGAAACTCGATCCTGCCATCCGCTAGCAGTCCGTGGCAAAACCCTGCGTCGGGGCTTTGCCACGGGCTGCTGGCCGTCCGCGCGGAAATCTCCGCGCCATACCGAAAGGCCTCGTGACAGAATGACCGCCGCCGCCGGGAAAGGACTAGAAGGCGTCGTCGCCTCGCAGACTCACCTCAGCTTCATTGACGGACTCAAGGGCATCCTCGTCTACCGGGGCTACAACATCCACGAACTCGCGCCGAACGTCTCGTTCCCGGAGAGCGTATTCCTGCTCTGGAACGGGCGGCTGCCGAGGCAGGCCGAACTCGACGAGTTCGAGGTGGCGCTAGCCGGTCAACGGGCGCTGGACCCGAGAACCATAGACGGCCTGAAGGGGCTCCCCGCGGAGACCGTGCCGATGGCTGCCCTGCGGACCGGGGTCTCCCTCGAGGGCGTGTACGATCCGGACGCCGAGGACAACTCGAGCGCGGCGAACCGGCGCAAGGCGGAGCGGCTCGTGGCGCGGACGCCGACAATCATCGCCGCGATCCACCGCATTCGGCAGGGGCTGGAGCCGCTGGAGCCCGATCCGTCGCTCTCGCTGTCCGCCGATTTCGTCAGGATGGCGAACGGCGAGCCCGGCACGGAGGAAGCCGTCGATGCGCTCGACCGCACGCTGCTCCTGTACCTCGACCACGGGTTCAACGCGTCGACCTTCGCCTGCCGCGTCATCGCCGCCACGCTCGGGGACATGCACTCGGCCGTGACCGGGGGCGTCGGGGCGCTGAAGGGCGAGTTGCACGGCGGGGCGAACGCGAGGGCCATGCACACGCTGCTCGAGATCGGCGACACGGAGAACGTCGATCCGTGGCTCGACCGGGCCTTCGCCGAGAAGCGGAAGATCATGGGCTTCGGCCACCGCGTCTACAAGACGGAGGATCCGCGGGCGACGCACCTGCGCGAGATGTCCCGCGTGCTCACCCAGCAGGCGGGTCTCGGGAAGTTCTATGAGATGTCCCGCGCGCTGGAGGACCGGATGATCTCGGAGAAGGGGATCAATCCGAACGTCGACTTCTACTGCGCGACGGTCTACTACGCGCTCGGCATTCCGATCGACCTCTATACGCCGCTGTTCGCGATGGGGCGGATGGGCGGCTGGACGGCGCACGTGATGGAGCAGCACGCCGACAACCGGCTCATTCGGCCGCGTGCGGAGTATGTAGGTGAGATGGATCTGCGCTGGGTGCCGATGGACGAGCGCTGAGCCGAAGTCGCGGGAGGGGTCGGAGCCCGCCGCGTCCGGCGCCGGCCAACACGCCAACGGAAGCGGGCCGCAAGCCTTCAGAGGACTGCCGAGCCCGCTTCTTTCGTTGAGACAAGGAAGGTGTCGGTGGAGATACGCTCGGGGATACCCGTCGAACGCGAACTGGACGCTCTCGTGGTCCCGTGGTTCGATGACGCGGAGTCGACGGGAGAGTGGTGGGAAGGCCCGGCGACGGCGTGGCTGGAGGGGCATGGCCGCTCCGGGGAGGCGTCGGGCTGGGTGCGGCTCGGAGCGGCGGAGGTCCCGGACGTCTTCGTGGTTCGCCTCAACGCCGCAGCGAGGCCGGCAGCCGAATCGTGCCGGCGGGCGGCGGGGGCCGGGGTCAGAGCGGCGCGCGAGCGCGGCCTCGGATCCGTCGGGTTCCGCGTGCCGGAGGCGGCGGACGGCGCCGTGTGGCAGGCGTCCGCCGAGGGGCTTGCGCTGGGAGACTGGCGCTACGACGGGCTCCGCGACGCGGAGGGCCGCACCGCCGCGCCGGAAGAGCGGGTCCTTATCGCGGGGGGCGAGGCCGGGGCGGAGGCCGAAGCCGCCGTGCGGCGGGGCTGCGTGCTCGCCGAGGCGCAGAACGCCACGCGCGAACTCGTGACGCTGCCGGGCAACGTGGCGACGCCGCGTTATCTCGCGGCGGAGGCGGAGCGGCTGTCCGGAGAATACGGCTTCCGGGTCGAGGTGCGGGATCGGGAGCGGCTGGAGGAGGAAGGGTTCGGCGGCCTCCTCACGGTCGCCCGCGGGTCCGTCGAGGAGCCGCGCTTCATCGAGATGGAGCACGAGGGCGCGGGCGGCGACGCCGTCGTCGTCGTCGGCAAGGGCGTGACCTTCGATGCGGGCGGAATCTCGCTCAAGCCCGCCTCGGGCATGGAGGACATGAAGTACGACATGGCTGGCGCCGCCGCCGTGTTCGGTATCCTGATCGCGGCGGCGCGCCTCGATATTCCGCA